>DASUTR010000607.1:0-2617 GCA_036374535.1 Polyangiaceae bacterium | reverse complement strand
AAGTCGGGAAGACTCGCGCCCGTAAGGTTCGCGCTGAACCCCTCTTCATTCGTCGAGCCGGCACTCGACCCCGGGTGATCTTTCATCACTACTGCCACGCCCCGCTTACTAGAAACGCTCGCACGCTTCTGAAATGTTTCGTTGACGTTGCCGTGAAAGAAGCTCCACGCCGCGCACGGCGTAGTGAAACGCCTCGCTCGGTGAGACGGGACGCTCGTTTATCGAAGTAAGGCACGCGGATTGCTTGAGAGGAAAGGCATGGCGAAACCGACACCTCCGGCTCAGACGGCCGAATCGACGCGACACTACTTCGAGGTCATCGAGAATTTCGACACCGCGATGCTCGTGACGCGCCCCTCGGACGGTAGCCTCCACGGTCGCCCGCTCAGCATCGCGGGCAAGGATCCCGACGGGACCCTCTGGTTCGTAACGAGCTCACAATCGCCGAAGGTCGCCGAGATCGAAGCCGACCCCCGGGCGCTCGTGACGATGCAGAGCTCGAATCGCTTCGTCACGTTGGAAGGAACCGCGGAGGTGATGAGGGACCGCTCCAAGCTCGAAGAGCTCTGGAGCGCCGCGCAGCGCATCTGGTTCGAGGACAAGGACGATCCCGATATCGCGCTCGTGCGCTTCGTACCGAGGGACGCAGAGTATTGGGACAACGCCGGGGCGCAGGGAATTCGTTTCGCGGTGGCCGCGGCGAAGGCGGTCATTCAAGGAAAGCCGCTCACGGATCGCGGCGATCCGAAGGCGCACGGCAAGGTCGCGCTGTAGGTCGCGGTCTCGGCGCGGCGCCTTGACGTGGACCGGACGCGGGCGTACATCTAAGAGCGGTGTGGCCCTCCACACTTTTCATGGACATCCAAGCCTGGTTCCGTACTCGCTAGCCGATTCGTTCGGCGGCAGTTCGTGCGTGTTCGACCACGGGGTGCTCGGTCCATCGAGCGCCGTCACGGTGTCCATTCCGACGTCAGCTCGGCTGAACTCGGCTGATTTAGGCTGAATTTGGCCCGACTCGGCGTGCGGGGGCGCCGGTTCTCCCGCGAAGCGCGGCCCTGCGCGCTCCGCACGTGGCGCGGGTTCCGCCGCGCCGAGGTTCTTCGCGATCAGCGAACGGGCGTGGGCCCGGGTGTGTCCGCGCTCGCGAAAGGATTCATCATGAGAACGAGAAGTAGTTTGTTCAGCATCGTCGGAAGCGTCTCGCAGACGCTCGCTTCGTCCGAAAAGGAGTCGAAGGCGCGCGCGTCGGTATCGGAGCGCGCGCTCGAGAGCGAGCGGACGCGCCGTCCGGTGCTCCGTCCCGCGACTCGCGGCGCAAACGCGCACGCTCCGCGGCGCGTGAGTCACCGCGGACGCTGAGCGTTCGAGGGGCGGCTCGGCCCCGCGCCATTTCGGCGTGGGGCCGGCCGCTGCTCGTTACCATCTCGAAACTCGAAGCGTCGTAGCGAGATCCTCATGGCATTCGGTGAGATCATCCCGCCGGGCGAGAGCGAATTTTTCCGAAAAATTGCGACCGAAATCGCCGAGATTCAGGCCGAACGCGTGCGCCGCGGTGGGCCCGCCGAGCGCGTCACCCACGTAAAGCAGCACCTCGGCGCCGTGGGCGAGCTCGCCGTCACGGCGCCGCCCGAGGCGCGTCACGGCGTCTTCGCGGAGCTCGACAAGCGCTGGCCCGTCTACGCGCGGTTTTCGAACGGAAGCGGCCGCCGCCAGCCGGACGGAGCGCCCGACGCCCGCGGCTTCGCGCTGAAGCTCGTCGGCGTCCCGGGGAGCAAGCTCATCGAAGGGCTCGAGAACGAGGTCACGCAGGACTTCTTGTTCATCGACTCGCCGGCCCTCCCGTTTCGCGGACCCGAAGCGTTCATGACCTTCCTGCGCGCAGCGAAGGACGGCCCCGCGAAGCTTCTCCCGCGGCTCATCGCCGGCTTCGGCTTCGGCACGGCCTTCGGTCTCTTGTGGAAGGCGGTGACCGCCGAGAAGATGACCTCGTTCGCGACGCATCCATTCTACACCGCGGCTCCCATCGCTTTCGGCGGTACGGCAGCGAAGCTCGGCTTGTTTCCCGAGCCCGACGGCGTGGCCGCGCGACCGGTGAAGGGCGGGGACTACCTGCGCGACGACCTGCTCGGGCGACTTCGCGCGGGCGCGCTCGTGTGGTCGCTTCGCGCCCAACGCTTCGTGGACGAACGGAGCACGCCGATCGAAGACGCGTCGGTCGAGTGGAAGAGCCCTTGGCTCGAGCTCGGTCGCCTGACGCTGGCGCAACAAGACGTCGATACGCCGCGCGGTCGGGAGATCGAAGCGCTCGTCGCAGGCCTTTCGTTCGACCCGTGGCACGCGATCGAGGCCCATCGACCCCTCGGCGCCATCATGCGGGCGCGCCGCGCGGCGTACGCGCCGAGCGTCATCGGGCGTAGGGCAGCGCCGGAGCCACGAAGCGTGCTCGCTCTCGAAACGCCGCTCTGACGGTGCTCTCGTGCCCCGGGGTGGGCAACGTGACTCACGGTCTCGTGACACCGTCGTCCGTGAATGATAACGACCGAGCGGTGTTCCTTCGCCTGCTCATTCGACTCTTGCTGTCCGCGCTCGCGTTCGGGTGCGGGGTATCGCCGCACGC
>DASUTR010000606.1:0-16286 GCA_036374535.1 Polyangiaceae bacterium | reverse complement strand
GGCGCGCGGCACGGCGAGGAGCTCGCATTCGGTGAGCGCGACGATCGTCGCGGTGCGGGCGCCGCCGGTGAGGAGGGCTGCTTCGCCGAAGATGGCCCCGGGGCCCAGCGTACCGACGCGCACGATTTCTTCGCCCTTGAGCTTCACGACGATTTCGACCTCACCTCGCTCGAGACCGAAGAGCTCGGTGCCTTTCTCGCCTTGGCGGATGATGGCTTCACCCGGCGAGAAGACGAGCAGGCGCGACTCGTTCCCGAGCTCGGCGATGGCTTTTTGATCGAGCCCCGTGAACGCCTCGAAGCGAGCGAGCCGGGAGTCCAGCGTCGAAGGGGGCTTGGCGACGGCGTTGGCGGGCGCGAGGTGGCCGACGACCTGCTCGAGGCCCGGGGCGAGCACGTGCCGGTGCGGGAACGGGAAGTCGATGCCTTCGCGGCGGAACGCGTAGTAGATGCGTTGCCGCACGCCGCCTTCGATGGGATCCCGCTCGCCGTAGTCTTCGATGAAATAGCGCACCTGGTAGGTGACGCCGCTGTCGCTGAATTGTTGCACGATGACGGTGGGAATCGGCTCGGCCAGCACGCCGCGGCTTCCCGGAATGGCGGCGAGGATCACCCGCCGCACGCGCTCGGGCGAAACGTCGTACGGGGCGAGCACGTCGATGTCGTGCCGGATGAGTCCCGTCGGGCGCGAGTAGTTCTTGAGCACGGCGCGCGCGATGACGCCGTTCGGGACGATGATTTTTACCTGGTTGTTGGTGAGGAGGTGCGTCGCGCGCCAGTTGATTTCGACGACTTCGCCGGCGCCTTCCGGGCCGTCGGCGAAGCGTACCCAGTCGCCGACGGCGAACGACTGCTGCCCCTGAAGCGCGAGCCCGGCGAACAGGTTGCCGAGCGTCTCCTGCATCGAGAGACCGAGCACGGCAGTGAGAAGGGCCGAGGTCGTGAGCAGTGAGCTCGGTTCGACTCCGACGGCTCGGAGCGCCACCATCGCGACGCCGAAGTAGAGAAGGACCTGGACGACGTCGCGCAGGATCTTCGGCCACGGCTTGAAGTGGCGCCGCACGAGCTTCGAGCCCGTGAAGACGAGGAACGAGCTTCGCGCGATCGACGCGAGCAGCGCGAAGACGGCGATGAAGTGGAGGATCTTCGCGCCGAGGCTCTGCGCCGCGAGGCGCGGCCACGAGAGCTCGGCGAGGAGATGGATGGCGAGGAGGATGAACGGCCAGCGCGCGTCGCGAGGCTGGCCGCGCACGACGAACAGCGCGATCACCGCCAAGACGGCGGCGATCGCGATGCCCGAGACGCCGGTATTCGCCCTCAGCGTGGAGAGAACGTCCACGCGCGGTTACTCCTCGATATGAGCGCGCCGGGAGCGGGGAACGTTACGTCCCCTGCGGCCAGAGCTTCTGCACCACGTCATGGAGCTTGCCGACCGTGTCGGGCGTCATGCCCGTGGCCGGGTGCGGCCACGCAAAGCTGCGCGAGACGATCTGACTGCACGAGAACGAAATGAGGAGATCGTTCGCGGGCGCTCCGGGACCGCTCGTGAACGAAAGCCCCATCTCGGGATAGATGACGCCCGGAGCGCAGCGGCTGTACTGGTTGTCGTAGCTGTCGGCGTCGCCGAGGAGCTTGCCGAGCTCTTCCTTGAGGTCGGGGTCGAGCACCTGGGTCTGCGCGAGGATGCGGAAGCTGTGAAAGCGCGGCGCGTCCGGCGTCGCGGGCGTGGCCGGTGCGCCGGGGGCGCCGGGGATCAGGCCGGGCGGGATGAGGCCGGGCGGAATGAGCTGGGTAAGACCCTGAGCGCCCTGCTGGATCCAGTTCTGGATCTCCGGCGGCAGGCCGGGGATCGGCGCGCCCGGCGCGGGAACCGCGGCACCGGGAGCCGGGGCCGGCGGCTCGAAGTTCTGGAGGCGGAACGCCGTCGCGTTCGAGTTCTTCAGCGTATCGAACGGCGCGGCGGGAGTGCCCGCGCACGCGATGCCGGCGAGGGACAAAACCGCCACGAGAGACACGGAAAGCTTTCGCATGCGAAGGACCGTAGGCTAGGCGCCCGAAAGCTGGCAAGTCGCGCCCAAAAACCCGTGGATCGCGGCGGTGTCCGGGGCGAGGATTCGCGCATGTCGGAACGAATCGTCGTCACTGGAGGCACGGGCTTCGTCGGGCGCGCGCTCGTGCGGCGTCTGGCGCCGAAGCGCGAAATCGTCGTGCTCACGCGCGGCGGCGCGTTGCCGCGCGAGCTCGCGGAGCTCGGTTCGGTACGCGCCGCGTCGTGGGACGCTGCCAAGGGGGGAGCATGGGAGCGCGAGCTCGACGGCGCGTCGGCGGTGATCCATCTCGCCGGCTCGCAAGCGGTGGGCGTGCGGTTCACGGACGCGGTGAAGAAGCGCATCTACGACAGCCGCGTGAAGAGCGGCGAGGCCCTCGCCGTCGCCATCGGGCGAGCGGCGCAACGACCGCGCGTCTTCGTGACCGCGTCGGGCGTCGACTATTACCGGGGGCGGCTCACCGACGAGCCGGTCGACGAAACGGAGCCTCCGGGGGAGAGCTTCCTCTCGAAGGTTTGCGTCGATTGGGAGGGCGCGGCGCGAGCGGCCGAATCGTTCGGCGTGCGGGTCGTGGCGGCGCGGTTCGCCGTCGTACTCGGTTCGGACGGTCCGCTCTCGACGATGGCGCTGCCGTTCAAATTCTTCGTGGGCGGACCGCTCGGCAGCGGCCGGCAGATCTTCTCGTGGGTGCACCTCGAGGACGTGGTCGCCGTGCTCGAGCGCGCGCTCGACGATGCGGCGATGTCGGGCGGCTTCAACGTCGTCGCGCCGGAAGCGCTGCCGCAATCCGAGTTCGCCAAACGGCTCGGTCGGGTGCTGCACCGTCCCGCGATCGTCCCCGCGCCGGCGTTCGCGCTCCGCGCCCTGTTCGGCGAGGGAGCGGAGCCGATTCTTCTCGGGCGGCGCGCGGTCCCGAAGCGGCTCGCCGACCTCGGGTTCCGCTTCCAGTTCCCTTCGGTCGATGCCGCCCTCGCCGACGCGATCAAGTCCTGACGGCGTCGAAACCCGGGCAGCCCATGACCGGGAGCCGCGGATACCACGGGTAGCGCGCGGGCTCGCTCCGCGAGCGCTCGCACAGCCAGAATTCGCTGCTACGCGAAGAGACGACGCGACGCGCCTGCGAGCAGCGAGCGCATTGTCCGGCGCGCCGCTCGGCGTCGTCGGGCGCGGTCCGGGCTCTGCCTTTCAAGCTGCCGAAGCAGGGATCAGCCGAGCGCGGGCAGGGGGAGGCGGAGGCGCTCGAGAATTTTTCGGAGGAGTCTCATCACGAGGTTTCCTTGGTGAGAGCCTGTAGGCGCCCTACCTACACCCCGCCCCGAACGGGGTCAAATTTGCTCGCAGGACGGGCGGATCCGAGCGTGCCGACTCCCCCCGAGCCTCCGGGTAGTCGGACCCCCTCTAATAGTAGCCGGCGGCGTGCACGAGCAGGCCGAACGACGTGAGGTTTGCGCCGCGCTTGTCGATCTCCGTGCCGGCGCTGTCGTAGAGCGAATAGCCGCCGCCGAGCCCGAGGTCCAGGTACGGACCGGCGAGCAACACGATGTGCTTGATGGGCGACACCGCACCGAGGAGCTCGAGGTTCAGGTTGCCGAAGCTCACGCGCGACTCGAACGTGCCCGTCGACTCGCCCGTATCCGGATTCACGTTGCTGACTTCGCTCGAGCTCGTTGCGTACGAAAAACCGCCGCGCGGCCAGATCGCGAACGTGCTGTCGAACGGGTACGCGAAGCCGATGCGCGCGGCCCCGAGCAGGGTGTGACCGTCCGAGCTCGCCGTGGGCGGTGCCGGCGGTTTTTTTCCGCCGGTTCCGTCGCTCGAGAGCCCGCGCGTCGAGAGCATCACGCTGCCTCCCACGGTGAAACCGCTCGCGACGACGTAGTCGAGCGCGAAGCGCGGTAGCGCCGCCGGCGAGCTCGAGTCGACGCCGAGCAGGCCGATGGTCGTGGCCTTGAACGTGTGTTCGTACTCGTCGTTCGTCAGCTCGTCGGTGTACGTGATCTTTTGCCGATCGAAGAAGAGGCCCGTGATGCGTTCGACGCCGAAGATGAACTGGCCGCGCTGGCCGATGTTCTCGAGCTTCTTCGGTTGGTAGTAGGGCGGCTGTCCCGCGACGCTGCCGGTCGTGCCGCTCCACTGCGCCTGCGCTGCCTGCGCCGAGGCCGAGCTCATCCAGAACATCGCCGCTCCGAAGAGCGGCATCACGGCGTATCGCATCGATTAACGTGCCTCCGGGCGGGGACACTACATCGCGCTTCAGTCGATTTGCCAGATTTTCGGCCGCAGCAGCGACAAGCGCTCCGCGAGCGTTTTTCGGTCGGGCGCGCGCAGCGTCACGTGGCCGAGCTTTCGGCCCGCCCTCGGGGTCTTGCCGTAGTCGTGAAGGTGCGCGTCGGGCACCGAGAGCACCGCGTGCGCGTCGGGCATGCTGCCGATGCAGTTCAGCATGGCGGAACATCCGACGGGTTCGGTCGAGCCGAGCGGCAAGCCGAGCACGGCGCGCAAATGATTCTCGAATTGGCTCGTTTGGGCGCCTTCGATGCTGTGATGGCCGGAGTTGTGCACGCGCGGCGCGATTTCGTTCGCGTAGAGCTCGCCGTGCGCTTCGAAAAGCTCGAGCGCGAGGACGCCGACGTAGTCGAGACGGTCGAGGAGCGCGCGGCCGTAGCGCTTGGCGGAAGCGTCGAGCTCCGCGTCGACGTTCGGCGCCGGGAGCAGCGAGAGCCGGAGGATGCCGCCGTCGTGATGGTTCTCGACGAGCGGGTAGAACGCCGTTTCGCCGGTCGCGCTCCGCACGGCGAGCAGGCTGAGCTCGCGCTCGAACGCCACGAAGCCTTCGAGAATGAGCGGAACGCCGCCGAGCTCGGCGAACGCCGGCGCAACGTCCGCGGCGCTCCGGAGCACGCGCTGGCCCTTGCCGTCGTAACCGAGCCGGCGTGTCTTCAAGACGGCGGGCAACCCCGCCTGCTCGACCGCGGCTTCGAGCTCCGCGAGCGAGCCCACGTCGAAGAACGGCGCCGTCGGAATTCCGAGCTCGCGAAAGCAGCGCTTTTCGAGCAAGCGATCTTGCGAGACGCCGAGCGCGCGCACGGACGGACGGACCGGGACGCGTGCCTCGAGGGCGAGCGCCGCTTCGACCGGCACGTTCTCGAATTCGTAGGTGACGACGTCGCATTCTGCGAGCGCTGCGAGCGCTTCGGGCGAGCCGTAGTCGGCGGCGAGCAGCGGAG
Source organism: Polyangiaceae bacterium (assembly GCA_036374535.1). Lineage (GTDB taxonomy): Bacteria > Myxococcota_A > Polyangia > Polyangiales > Polyangiaceae > PMG-095. Next base: position 11,012 of record DASUTR010000606.1, on the reverse strand, counting down.
CGAGCACGCCCGCAGGGGAATCGCCGTTCGGATCGACGAACGAGAAATCGATGCCGAGCGGGTAGCCGGCGAGCGCGAGCATGCGCCCGAGCTGCCCGGCGCCGAGAACGCCGACGCGCGGGCGCCGGGCGCTAGACTCGCGGGTCGGGGTCGTCGAGGACACTTTGCCTCTTGTCGTTCCGGTAGCGCTCGAGCGACGCGAGGATTTCTGGCCGGCCGCGCGCGACGATCGACGCGGCGAGCAGCGCGGCGTTCACCGCGCCGGCGCGTCCGATGGCGAGTGTGCCGACCGGGACGCCCGCGGGCATCTGAACGATCGAGAGCAACGAATCGAGCCCCGAGAGGCCGTTGGTCGGGACCGGAACGCCGAGCACGGGCACCCACGTCTTGGCCGCGACCATGCCCGGAAGGTGCGCCGCGCCCCCGGCGCCCGCGACGATCACTTCGAGCCCGCGGCCTTGCGCCGTGGCCGCGTACTCGAACATGCGATCCGGCGTGCGGTGGGCCGAAACGACGCTCACCTCGTGCGCGACGCCGATTTCGTCGAGCGTCTCGGAAGCGTGCCGCAGGGTCTCCCAGTCGCTCTTCGAGCCCATGATGATGCCGACGAGGGGCGACTTCGGCTCTGCCTTGGCCACGGGAAGGGCGGGACTTTAATCACGGACGCGCCGGGTTCGCCAGGATTCGAGCGAAGCCCGGGCATTTGCCCGGCTATTGGCACGAGGGGATGCCGGCCGTACGGTCTGCCTCGTCGGTGGTGCAGGGGCGAAAACCCACGTACCCGGGCTCGACCGGCACGATGCCCGGAAACCGGAAGAGGTCTCCCGTCTCCGTCCGCGCGCCGCACTCCCCTGGCCATTCGTTTACGGCGGGAAACTCGATTCGGCTGCAGGACACGAGTTCCCCCGGTCCCATGCAGGCGCCGCCGGGGTCGAAGCGCGAGCCGAGCACACGGCTGCAATGCGCGGGACATTCCGCGTTTCCAATCGGGCAGGCCTCGCTGCCGACAGCGGCCGAATCCCAAGGCGGCGGGGCGATGGCCCAATAGTCGACGGCGAGCTCGACGCGCACGACGGCGGGCCAGGAAGGCACTTCCTTCACGTGGGGGGCCAGGATCGAGCCGAACACCACGTTGACGAGCCACATCGAGGAAACGTCGTCCGCTCCGAGCGCGCGCAATCGCTCCTCGATCGGATCTTGAAAGGGCGCAAGCTGTGCTTCACGCTCGGCGATGACTGCGTCGCGGTCTTCGTCGCCGCTGGACAATCGGCCGAAATCGAATTCGGGGTCCACCAGGGTGATGGTGAGAGGAACGATCTGTTCCGCCCGAGCGGCCCGGGACGCTTCGAGCGCGATATTCGTCACGCGTTCGTCTTCGGCGGAGCGGGGCACGTCATTTTGACACGACGCGCCGCTCGAGCAGTTGCCGCCGTTACCGGGCGCGCCGCTCGACGTTCCGCCCGCTGACGTTCCGCCCTTCGAGCTCGGATCGGGGACGCCCGCCGCGCCGCCGGAATCCGCGGGCGAACGTTCGGATACGCCGCCGCAAGCGATGGTCGCAACGAGGACCGCGCCGGACGCGAGCCGCCGGTCCATGACCCACATGGCCAGCAGCTTAGCACGAGGCGAAATCGCGCCCAATTGCGCGCGTTCGGCCCGTCAGCGCGTTCCGTCCACCCGATACCGCGCCATGTCCAAGTGGAAGTGATTGCGGTGGAGCTTGTCGAAGAACTCGGTGACGACGACCGAAAATACTTCTTCGTCGTAGAGGCGGTTCGCGAGGCCGCGCAGGAAGCGGGCCTCGTTCGTCTTCGGTTCGGCGGTGGGGCGTCCGAAATGGCGTTCGACCGAGATCTTCTTGCCGTTCGCGAGCACGAAAATGCTCAAGTCGATGGCGTTCGCGTAGCTGTGCTCGCTCACCCAGTCGTAGCGCGCCATCTCGCGGCAGGCGTACGTGCCGAGGTGCTCGATGCGCGCGACGCGCTCGCCGAAGTGCTTCTCGGACTCTTCCTGAAGCACGGTTTCGAACCTTGCGAGGGCGAGCGCCATGCCGCAGGTGACGATGGGCGCCGAACTCCAGCGCACGCCGCCCTCCGGTCCTCGATAGACGACGACCTGCGGAGCACCGCACGCGTGGCCTTCCTTGGCGCGTCGCGTCGGGAGCGAGGCGGCGCCATAGCGGATGCCGGCGGCTTCGAGCCGAGCTTCGCAGTCGGCGATGAGCTCCGGCGGAGCGACCGTCGCGTCGTTCGCGGGATCGATATCGGCTCGACCGGGATCCGGCGGAGCAACCGGAGCCGCTGCGGCCGGGGCAGGGGATGAAGGCGTGATGGTCGAGGTGGGAACGAAAGCGGACGCGAGGGCGGGCACCGACGCGGCCGAGGGACGACCGGAGAGGTGGCCAGGATCGGGCGCTTGCGGAGCGGCGCAAGCCAGGGAGGTCAGGAAAAGACAGAGGGAGGGGTTGAGCGGGGCTCGGGGCACGAGTATCGGACCCGGAGACCTGGCCCGAGCATGGGGAGCTTCCACCTTCACCGAAGTCAGCGCGTCGAGAGGCTGGTTTCCGTGCTGGGCGACCTGCTCGAGAAGCCCGTCGGCGGGCCGTTCGAGCCGGAGGTCGTCGTCGTGCCGGGGCGCGGGATGTCCGTCTGGCTCTCGCGCGAGCTCGCGGCGCGATTCGGGATCTGGGCGACGCCGCTCGTCTATCCGCGCGCGTTCGTCGAGCGCATGGTGGCGACGGTGCTCGGGGAAGCGGCGCTCGGCCCGGAAACGCTGAGCGAAGACCTGATGGAGTGGGCGATCCACGCGGAGCTCCCGAAGCTTCTCGACGCGCCGGAGCTCGCCGATATTCAACGCTACCTCGACGGCGACGAACGGGGAACGCGCCTCGCTCGCCTTTCGTCGAAGCTCGCGGGCGTATTCGACCAATATCTCGTCTACCGCCCCGACTGGATCCGGAGCTTCGAGGGCGGCGGCACCGCGGGCGTCCCCGACGATCAGCGCTTCCAGCCGTTGCTGTTCCGGCGCGTGAGCGAACGACTCCGGCGCCGGCACGTCGCTCACGTCGAAGAGAAGCTCCTCGAACGTCTCGACGCGCGCGTTCCGCCGCCGGGGTTGCCCCGGCGAGTGTCGTTCTTCGGCCTCTCGACGTTGCCCCCGCTCTTCATTCGCGTGCTCGCCGCGCTCGCCCGTCACACCGAAGTCCATTTCTATCAGTTCTGGGCCGGACACCTGGCGGTGCCCGAGGAAGGGACGCTCCTCGGCACGCTCGATCGCATGGGAGCCGAATGTGACGAGGTGCTGCGCGCGACGCTCGACGCGCGCGGCGTTCCGCTCGTTGCGCACGATCACGGCGCACCGCCGCACCCTGCGCGGCTCTTCGGCGGCTTGTCGACGACGCTCGCCGAGCCCGCGATTTCCGTGCACGCCTGCCACGGCCCGATGCGCGAGGTCGAGGTGCTGCACGACGAGCTGCTTTCGTTGCTCGCGCGGCGTGACGACCCCGTCGCCCCCGAAGACGTGATGGTGCTCGTGCCGGACCTGAAGTCGTACGTGCCGCTCGTCGAGGCGGTGTTCGGCCGTGATCGCGCCGATCCGCGCTTCATCCCGTTCCACATCGCCGACCGCTCGAGCCGCGAGGAGTCGCCCCTCATCGACGCGCTCGACCGCGTGCTCGGCATGGTGCGCGGGCGCGTCACGGCGGCCGACGTGAGCGACTTGCTCGTGCTCGGTCCGGTGCACCGCCGGCTCGGCCTGGACCCGGCGGCCATCGACAAGATCAAGGAGTGGATCGTCGAGAGCGGTATTCGCTGGGGAATGGACGCCGAGCACCGGCAGTCGCTCGACGTTCCCGCCTCCGACGCGAACACCTGGCGCTTCGGCCTCGAACGACTGCTCGTCGGGTACGCGCTGCCCGGCGAGGGGGAACGCATCTTCGAGAACGTGCTGCCGTTCGACGAGATCGAGGGAAAAGACGCGGTGCTCCTCGGGACGCTCGCCGGCTTTTTGCGCGTGCTGTTCGCGTCGCTCCGCGACCTCGAACGAGCGCGTACGCTTCCGGCGTGGAGCGCGTGCATCGCGGAGCTCACCGAGCGGCTCTTTGCGCGTGACGGCGAAGCCGAGCTCGAGCTCTCGCGGCTCGAACGCGCTCTCTCGGAGCTCGCGCGGACGGCCGAATCGGCGGGATTCGGCGGCGAGCTCGACGTCGCGGTGGTGCGCGAGCTCGTCGCGAAGAAGCTCGACACGGGGACCCCGGAGCGCGGCTTTTTGGGCGCGGGCGTCAACTTCAGCGCGATGGTGCCCATGCGCAGCATCCCGTTCCGCGTCGTGTGCTTGCTCGGGCTCACCGACGGCAAGTTTCCGCGCGCCTCACGACCGCTCGAGTTCGATCTCATCCACGACGGGCGGCTCGAGCGACGCGCGGGCGATCGTTCGCCGCGCAGCGATGACCGGCACCTCTTCCTCGAAACGTTGTGTGCCGCGCGGGAGCGGCTGATCGTCACCTATTCCGGCAAGAGCATTCGCGACAACCGCGCGAGCCCGCCTTCGGTGTGCTTGAGCGAGCTCTACGATCACCTGGCGGCCCGCAACGGCGTGAAACGCGAGGACGTGGAGCGGGCGCTCGTCGTCGAGCACCGCTTGCAGGGCTTCAGCCCGAGCTACTTCGACGGTTCGGACGCCCGCCTCCGGAGCTACGCCGAAGACTACGCTCGCGCGGCCGGGGCGCTCGCCGCGGGTGCGCGCTCCGCCGGCTCGTTCGTCGGGGAGCTCCCGGAGCCGCCGAAACCGGCGTTCATCACGCTGGCCGACCTCGTGCGTTTTTGGCGTTCGCCGCCCGCGTACCTCTTGAATCGGCGGCTCGGCGTGTACCTCGATCCGCGCAAGGTCGAGCTTCGCGATCGCGAGCCGCTCGAGCTCGAGCCGCTCGACGCCTGGAAAGTCGGCGATCCGCTCATCGAGCACGCGCTCGAGGGGCGTCCGCTCGGTGAATCGGAGAATCTATTTCGCGGCCGTGGGAGTCTGCCCCATGGGCCCTGGGGCAGCATCCTGCTCCGCGACATTTCCAAGCTCTCGACCGAGATCGCAGCGCTCGCGAGCGCGGCTCGTGGTGGCGCCGCGCTGCCGCCGCTCGTGGGACAGGTGAAGCTCGCCTGCGGCATCGAGCTCCGGGCTTCCATCGACGGCCGGTTCGCGGGCGGGCTCGTCGCCGCTACGTACTCGCGGCTCAAGGCGAGGCGGCTCCTCGGCGTGTGGCTGTGCCACCTCGCCGCGAGCGCGCTCGGTTCCCCGGCTCCGACGACCCTCGTCGGGCGGACGCCGAAGCAGGGCTCGGACGGAGCGAGCGGCGTCACGCTCTCGCCCGTTCGCACCGACGAAGCGCGAGCGCTGCTGGACGAGCTCGTCGGCTGGTTTTTCCGTGGTCAGAGCCGCGCGCTGCCGTTCGTTCCCGCAGCGAGCGAGACGTACGCCCGCTGCGTGCTCGGGGGAAAGCCGCCCGACGAAGCGCTCGAGAAGGCGAACGCCGAATACAAGACCGAGCCGGAGAAAGGGGGAGGCTACGACGCTCACGCGATGCGGGCCTTCGATCAGCTGATGCCTCCGTTCGACGCGGCCTTCGAGCGCGGCGAGCGCCGGCTCGACGCGACGCTGTTCCACGAGCTCGCGCTCCTCGTCTGCGCTCCGCTGTTCCGGAGCGGGGGAGTGCTCGGATGAGCGACGAAACGCTGCCCTTCGACGCGGAACGCATCGAGCTCTCGGGCAAGAATCTCGTGGAGGCGAGCGCCGGCACGGGCAAGACGCACGCCGTTGCGACGTTGTTCCGGCGCCTCGTCGTCGAACGTGGCTTCGACGCGAGCTCGATTCTCGTGGTCACGTTCACCGAAGCGGCGACCACCGAGCTTCGCGAGCGAGTCCGCGCCGAGCTCGCGCGCGTCGCGTCCGAGCGCGCCGCCGCAGCGCCTTCCGTCGAGTCGGAGCGGCTGCGCCGCGCGCTCGAGGGCATCGACGAAGCGCCGATCTCGACGATTCACGGTTTCTGCCAGCGCGTCCTCAACGACTACGCGTTGAAGAGCGGCGTTTCCTTCGGTGCCGAGCTCGTTCCCGACCTCGAGAAGCTCTACGACGACGTGCTCTACGATTTCTGGAATCGGGCGATTTCCGGGGCGGGCCCCGAGCTCGTCGAGGCGCTCGGCGCGAGCGACATCACGCCCGGCAAGCTGCGGAGACTCCTCGGCGAGCTGCGCAAGAAACCGCGCGTTCCTCTCGTGCCACCGCCGGATCCGTTCGATCCGTTGCTCGTGCTGCTCCACGATTTCGAGCGCTACACCCGCAGCGAAACCGCCGAGCGCAAGGAGCGCCGCGGGGTCCTCGGCTTCGAGGATCTGCTCGAGCGCGTCCACGCGGCGCTCGTCGGGCGCGCCGGAGACGAGCTCAAGAAGACGCTGCGCGCGCGGTTTCGTGCCGTGCTCGTCGACGAGTTCCAGGACACCGATCCCACGCAGGCGGAAATCTTCGAGCGCGTCTTCGCCTTCGGCGAGCATCCGATGTTCCTCATCGGCGACCCGAAGCAGGCGATCTACAGCTTCCGCGGCGCGGACGTCTTCGGCTATCTCGCGGCCGGCAAGGGCGCGCGTCGCTTCGGCATGGGTACGAATTGGCGTTCCGATCCCGGCGTGGTCGCCGCGGTGAACTCGATTTTCGCGCGTCCCGGAGCGTTCTTCACTCCCGGTATCGGCTACCAGCCCGTGGAGCCTCGCCCGGGCGCGCGCAACGGGTTCGCCGCGCCCGCCGAGCGGGGCGCGCTGCCGCTCGACATCGTCTTCGTGCCGCGCTCCGACCCGTCGAAGCTGATTCCGAAGCCCAGGGGGAAGCTTCGCATGGCGCGACTTGCCGCCGCCGACATCGCCGCGCTCTTGAAGAGCGGCGCCACCGTCGAAGGCGTGCCGGTCGTGGAATCGGACATCGCGGTGCTGACGCGGACGAACGACGAGTGCTTCATGGTTCAAGACGCGCTGCGAGAGTACGGCGTGCATTCCGTCGTCATCGGCGACAAGAGCGTCTTCGATTCGGACGAAGGCGCGGAGCTCGAGTTCGTGCTCGGCGCCGTGCTCGAGCCCGGGCGCGCGAGCCTCATGCGTCAGGCGCTCGCGACACGCCTGTTCGGAGAGGACGCAGACGCCATCGGCGGCATCGACGCCGACGCTTCCCGCTTGCAGGGCTGGCTCGAACGTTTCCGTGCGTGGAACGCGCTCTGGGTGGAACGCGGGTTCATGCGCATGTTCCGCGCGCTGCTCGGCGAGACGCGCGCCGCGGAGCGCCTGCTCGCGCGACCCGGAGGCGAGCGCCGGCTTACGAACGTGCTCCACCTCGCGGAGCTCCTGCATCGAGCGGCGGTGGCCGAGCACCTCGGTCCCGCGGCGCTCGTCGGCTGGCTCGCCGATCAGCGCGGGGACAATTCGAGCGCCCGCGCCGAGCACGCGGAGATTCGCCTCGAGAGCGACGAGCGAGCCGTGCGGCTCCTCACCGTTCACAAGGCCAAGGGGCTCGAATTTCCCATCGTCTATTGTCCCTTCTTGTGGGCCGGCGGGATCTTCCCGCAGGGGTTTCCGCTCGCGTTCCACGACGACGCCGGGCGGGCGTTTCTGGACGTGAACCACCAGAAGACGAAGATGCGCGACAAGAACAAGGAAGCCGCGCGGCGCGACTCGTTCGCCGAAGAGCTCCGGGTCGTTTACGTCGCCCTCACGCGTGCCAAGCGCCGGACGACCATTTTCTGGGGCGGATTTCGCTACGCGGGAGGCTCGCCCGCCGCGCATCTGTTCTTCCCGCCGCCCGAAAAAGAGCGCGGAAAGGTGCCGGTGAGCACGCGGCTCGACAAATGTTCCGACGCCGCGCTGCTCGCGGACCTACAAAAGCTCGAAGCCGTCGGCGTGGCGAGCATTCGCCGGCTCGATTGGGACTTCGATACGGCGCCGCTCGTGCGAGCGCCGAGCGCCGCGAAGACGTTCTCGGCGCTCGGCGTCGAAAGGCCGGTGCGCAAGTGGCGGCGCGTCGACAGCTTCTCGGCGCTCGTGCAGCACGTCCTCTCGCCGGCCGCGGACGACGACGAGCTCGCGCGCGATCGCGACGAGGGCATCGCCGAGCCGGTGCTTCGAGCTTCTCCCCCGGAGGGCGCCGAGCGCATCGTGCTCGACGGGTTTCCCCACGGCCGCGTGAGCGGCAACTTCTTCCACGCCGTCCTCGAGAACGTCGACTTCGAGACGTGCACCGGCGCGGACTTGCTGGACGTCGTGACCGAAAAGCTCGAGGCGTTCGGTCTCGCTCGCGGGGCGGCGCCCGCCGTCGTCGATCAGTTGCTCGCTCGAGCGGTCGAGTCCCTGCGCGACGTGCTCGACACGCCCCTCGGCGCCGCCGGCGGCGCGCGGCTGCGCGACGTGCCGAAAGCGCGGCGCTTCAGCGAGCTCGAGTTCCACGTGCCCGTGGCGCTCGGCTCTGCGGCGAGGCTCGACCGCAAGGCGCTCGCGGCCGTATTTCGCGAGTATCCGAGCCCCGAGCTTCCTCCCGCCTACGCGGAAAGCGTCGAGCGCCTGGGCTTCGAGCCGCTTTCCGGCTTCCTCAAGGGGTACATCGACCTCGTCTTCGTCCACGGCGGACGCTGGTACGTCGTCGACTACAAAACGAACCACCTGTCCGACTTTACCCACGAGTACGACCGGGAGCGCATGACGGCGGCCATGGCCGAGTCGCACTACTTCCTGCAGTACCACCTGTACGCTCTTGCCGTGAGCCGGTTCCTCGCGCGTTACGAGCCGGGCTTCGATTACGAGAAGAACTTCGGCGGAGCGTTGTACCTCTTCGTCAAAGGTATGCGGCCCGGGCGCTCGACGGGCGTTTTCTTCGAAAAGCCGCCGCTCGCGCGCCTGCGCGCGCTGTCGCGCGCGTTCGGGAGCACGTCGTGGTGACGATCGAGAGATTGCGCGAGCTCGGCGCGTTGTCCGAGCTCGACGGCGCCCTCGCCGGCGCGCTCGCTCGCATCGCGGACGAACGCGACGAGCGCGTGCTCCTCGCTGCGGCGCTCGCCAGCTCGGCCGTCCAGAACGGACACACGTGCGTCGAGCTCGGGCGCGTCGTGGAGCGGCCCGTGTTCGACGCCGATGGAACGCCGCTCGCGGACGCCGATTTCCCGCCGCTCGCGGAGTGGCTGGATGCGCTCGGTGCGAGCCGTCTCGTCGCGGTCGCCGAGCAACCCGCGAAGCAACCGCGCCCGCTCGTGCTCGGCTCGGGTACGCGCGTGTACCTCGCGCGCTACTTCGAGTACGAGCGACGGCTCGCTCGGGCGCTGCTCGACCGCGTCGGCGCCGTCGACGAGCGTCTGGATACGAGTCTCCTCTGCTCGGGGCTCGCTCGGCTCTTTCCCGAGGCGCCCGGCGCGAGCGAGCAGCGCCTGGCCGCGGTGCTCGCGCTCTTGTCGCGTTTCAGCGTGATCTCGGGCGGTCCGGGCACCGGTAAGACGTTCACGGTCGCGAAGATCCTCGTGCTCCTCCAGGAGCAGGCGCTCGCCGCGGGACGAGAGCCGTACCGTGTCGAGCTTCTCGCTCCGACGGGCAAGGCGGCGCAGCGCCTCGGCGAGGCCATCCAGGCGAATCTCGAACGCCTCGAGCTCGAGCCGCGGCTCGCAGAAGCCGTACCGGGCGTTGCGTCCACGATCCACCGCGCACTCAAGTACCAGCCGAGGACCCCGACGCGCTTCCTGCACCACCGAGACAATCCTCTGCCGGCGGATCTCGTGGTCGTCGACGAAGCGTCGATGGTGGACCTCGCGCTCATGGCGAAGCTCGTCGACGCGGTGCCCGGCTCCGCGCGCCTCGTCTTGCTCGGCGACAAGGATCAGCTCGCCTCCATCGAGGCCGGCTCTATTCTGGCGGACATGTACGCCGGAAACACGCGCGGCTTCTCGGCGCCGTGCGTCGAGAGAGTCGAGCGCGCGACCGGGATTCGGCTTGCGGGCGGCGCCGCCGAGCCGAGCCTCGCCGACGGCATGGTCGAACTCGCGTACAGCCATCGGTTTCGCGAAGGCGGTGGCATTTTCGAGCTGGCCCGCGCGGTCAACGCGGGCGATACCGAGCGCGTGCTCGGGGTGCTCGCTCGGTCGCCCCACGTGACGCTCGAGCCGCTGCCGCAGCCGGACGAGCTGTCTCGCTCGCTCGGTCCCATCGTCGAGGAAAAATTCGGCCGGCTCGGGAGCACGACCATCGCGGAAAAGCTCGCGCTGCTCGACGGGTTCCGGCTCTTGTGCGCTCACCGGCGCGGGCCGTATGGCGTCGAAACGCTGAACGAATGGATCACTCTTCATCTCCGCCGGCGCGGACTGCTCGAGCCGGGCGGCGATTTTTACGACGGTCGGCCCGTGATCGTGACGGCGAACGACTACGCCATCGAACTCTACAACGGGGACGTGGGGGTCATGGCTCGAAAGACCTCGAGCGACCACCTGGCGGCGCATTTTTCGACCGCAGCGGGTCTTCGCAGCGTACCGCTCGCCCTCTTGCCTCCGCACGAAACCGCCTTCGCCATGAGCGTTCACAAGGCGCAAGGGTCGGAGTTCGACGAGGTGCTCCTGCTTCTCGGCGACCGGCCTTCGCCGCTGCTCACGCGCGAGCTCGTGTATACGGCGGTTACGCGCGCCCGGAGCCGCGTGCGGATCTTCGCCTCGCGTGAGATCCTCTCGGAGGCCGTCGCCGCGCGTGTCGAGCGAGCGTCGGGTTTGCGCGAGCGGCTCTGGGCCGAATGAGCTACGGTCGGCCCGTGCGACGCGTGCTCACCTCCATTCTCTCGGCCCTGGTCCTCGCGGCGGCGTGCGCCGGCGCGAAACCGAAAACCACACCGGAACGCGTGGCCCCGGGCGGCTCTTCGGCGCCGCGCGCGACGGCGGCGCCTACGGCATCGTCGATACCCGAAGGGTCGGCTTCGCCGCGCCGCGCCAAACCGGACGCGCCGACCGCGAAGGCCCCCGT
>DASUTR010000605.1:0-4809 GCA_036374535.1 Polyangiaceae bacterium | reverse complement strand
CCTCGCTCCGCGAGGCCGTGGAGGGCGCGAAGAGCGCGTCGTCGATCCAATCACGCATCGACGAGCTCGACGCGGCGACGCACGACTGGGCCGGCCGCCGCATGAATCGCGCCGTCGAGGCTGCCATCGGCGGGCGCTCGGTGTCGGAAATCGCGAAGTCCGTCGAGCACGCCGCGGGCGTCGACGCTCACCTCGCGGCGCACGGACAAGGAGCGAAGTAGTGCCTCGGGTTCGTTTTCTCGATCAGGATGTCGAAGTCGAGGTGCCGGTAGGCAAGTCGATTCTGGAGGCCGCGGCCGCCGCGCATGTGCCCGAGGGCAGCGCGTGCGGCGGCGTCTGCGCCTGTTCGACGTGTCACGTGTACGTCGAACAGGGCGCCGAGCTCTTGAGCTCTGCGAGCGAGGACGAAGAGGACATTCTCGACAAGGCGTTCGACGTGCAAATGTCGTCGCGTCTCGGGTGTCAGGCGAAGATCCAGCGAGACGGCGTCGTCGCCGTGCGAATTTCGAAAGAGAGCCTCGAAGCGTATTACAACGAGCACCCGGCCGAGACGCGTCCCGCGAAGTGAGCGGGACTCAGGGACCCTTTTGCGGTGGCGGGGCGAGCTTCGGAAGGTCGGGCTTCGGCTGGTGCTCGGCTTTCGGGGGCGGGGATACGAGCGCTTCGGCGAGCCGATCTTTCAATCGAAGGGCGGCGCCGGTGAGCTCGTTGAAGGCGACGACGGCGGCAGGCGTCGTAAAGACGGCGACCGTGTGCTGCAAGGCAGTCTTCTGCCCGAGAGGTACGAAAACGAAGCCGAGGAGCGCGAAGAGCGCGACCACGGCCTCGGCGACGCGGCGTCCCGCAGTGCCGAACACGAAGCGGATCGTACCGACCGCCGACTCGGAACGAGAAATAACTGGCTAGTCAGGCCGTTCGCCCGCCTCCCGTCGCGCATTTTTTGCTGCGAATAACCCCATGAGTTCGCGGGTCGAGCGCCGGCCGACGGGCCGAGGCGCGGAATGGCGAGAAGGCAGGATAGGGTGCTATCCTGGGGGCGCCCTTCGCCAGATCTAGCCCCGTTCGTACCCATGTTGCCGACGTGTTTAGTTCTGCGTGGCGTGCCCCCTGCTGGTGAGGGGGCGTGGTTGTGAGCGTCGTGCGTCGAGCGTTCGTCCGAGGGCCTGAGAGAGACGCTGTCTGGATCTGGAGAAGCTAATGAGACTGTACGTGGGTAACCTGGCGTATTCGACGACCGAAGACACGCTGAGGAACGAGTTTGGAAAGTTCGGTAACGTCACCTCGGCTCTGGTGGTGATCGATCGCGTGAGCGGACGCTCGCGTGGATTCGGGTTCGTCGAGTTCTCGACGCCGGAGGAGGGGACGCAGGCCATCAACGGCATGAACGGAGCTTCGCTCGACGGTCGCGAAATCGTCGTCAACGAAGCGCGCGAGCGTCAGGCCGGCGGCGGTGGCGGCGGCGGTGGCAGGCCCCGTGGCGGTGGTGGTGGCGGCGGTCGTCGCTTCGGCGGCGGCGGCGGCGGTGGTGGTGACCGTGGCGGCGGTGGCGGCTGGGGCGGCGGCGGCGGCGGTGGTGGCGGTGACTTCGGCGACGGCGATCGTCGCGGCGGTCGCGGCGGCCGGCGCGATCGCTTCCGCTGAGATCCAAACACAACCTACGAACGAGCGAACGCGCGGGCGCCCGATTGAGGTGTGCCTGCGCGTTCGTCATTTCGGGCGCATTTCGTTACGGCTGACGGCCCGTCCCGTTCGTCTAAGGAGGGTTCGCCGGGGCCGGTTCGAAGAGCGTGAACGCAGCGTTTCGTGCGCGCACCCTCCCGAGGCTCGCTGCAACCGGCGCATGCGTGTCGCGAGCGACGAGCCACGCGTCCGGCACGATGCCCCACCGCTTTCGAAGGGCTTCTTGCGAGGCGAAGGCGTCGGCGGAGCGCTTCTTTCGGGGGTCGTGATCGTCGAGGGGAATACTCCCGTTCGGGCGGCCGAACGCCGCCGTCACGGCGAGGTAGCCGTAGTCGGGGGTATCGACGAGAAGCGCGGGCGCGCCGAGCTCGCGGGCCCGGTTGCCGATGTGGAGCTCGAGCTCGCGCCGCGCGAAGTCTTCGGGAGCCGACAAGAGCTTCCACGGATAAAGGGCGACGAGCGCGACGGCGACCGCGTTGTACCAGCGGCGCGAGTCGAGCACCGGTCCGGCGACGTGACCGAGCACGCAGAACGCGAAGAAGAATGCCGGAAGCAGCGCGCGCTCCGCGTGGTGCGTCGGCGTGGCGCCCCCGAGCGAGCCTACGACGAGGAAGGCGACGAGCGCGCCGAGCGCCGCGAAGCCTCGCGCGTAAGGAACGAGCGTTTCCCGCCGGACTTTCGCGCGATACGCGAGCGCGAACGCCGTCGCCGCGACGAGTGCCGCGCGCGCGCCGAGCGCGACGAGCGGCTCGAGCCAGGGCGTTCGCGGCGCTTCCGGCGTGCCCAGCGCTCGCTTGTAGTTCGCGACGCGCTTCCAGAAGAACAGGGCGTCGTCGTGTCGGGCCATGCCGTGGGCGAGCCACAGCGCGACCGGCGCGACGGCGACGAGCGCCGGAACGGCGAGCGCCCAGGAGCGCCGGCGATGCGCGTCGAACGCCTGACAAGCCGAGAACACGAGCGCTACGGGCCAGGCCTCGTACCGAGAAAAGCAGGCTCCCGCGAGGGCCGCTGCACCCACCCAGCGCCGGCTCGACTCGAAGGACGAGAGCGAGGCGATCCCGAGCACCGTGAGCCCCGCCGCCGGAGCCTCGGGTAGGGCCGCCGCACCGAGCCAGGCGGACCAATCGAACACCGCGGCGAGCAGGGCGGCGCCGACCGCTCCCCGCCGACTCGCGCCGAGCCACATCGCGGCGAGCCAAACGCAGAGCACCGAGAAGACGCCGAGCAGGAGCGCCGTCGCCCGCGCCACGCCGAGCCCTTCGCCGAACACGGAGAACGCCGTGCCGTAGACCCAGAAGGGGACGGGAAGCCAGCTCGTGCCGCTCGGGTCGAGGCTCGGACTTTCGGCGAACCGCTGCGCGATGACGAGCCGCGCGTAGTCGTCGTCGCTCACGGCGCGAAACCCCGTGGCGAGCACGAGCGCCGAGGTCGCGAGCTTCGCGGCGCCGACGAGGAGCGCGTCGCCGGGGCGCGGCGCGGTCACTTCGGCTGCGCGGGGGGCGCCGGAACCGGAACGGGAACGGGCTTCGACTTTTCGGCGAGCTGCGCGCTCTTCTTCTGCAGCGCCTCGTCCGAGGACGACGAAAGGTAAGCGAGCGTGATGCTCGTCACGAAGAAGACCGTCGCCGTCGCCCACGTGGTCTTGGTGAGGAAGTTACCCGCGCCGCGACCGCCGAACACTTGCTGGGCGCCCGCGTTACCGAAGATGCCGCCCCCGCCGCTCTTTCCCGGCTGAATCAGGATGACCAGGATGAGGAAGATGCACGCGATGACGTGCATGACCGTGAGCGGCGTGTGGATGATCTCGGCCATGGGTTCGGCCCGGGTTTCTACCGCAACCGGGGCCGATGTGCACGCGTCGCGTTCGGGCGACGATTCAGGCCGATCAGCGCGCCGCCACCGTGATGGGGCGCTGAATGCGCCGCTCGAGCAAGCGAATGTGACGGGGTTCGATGCCGGCGTTCCGGCGGACCTCGACCGCGCCGCTCACGCGACGAAGATCGGACAGGAAGCCAGTCTCGGGAACGATGCGGGGATTGTCGGCAATGACGACGCTGCCCGCGGACTCGAGTCGCGAAAAGCCGCGCAAGCTCAAGAGGCGAGCGTTCCGCGTGACGACGAGCTGGCCCACTCGGGTCAGACCGCCGAAGCCGGTGGTGCAGAAGATGCCGTTGTCCGTGACGATGAGTCGGTCGAGCGCCTTCAGCGATTCGAACCCCCGCACGCTCTCGAGTCGCGGATTGCCTTGAATGACGACGCTTCGCGCGTTCCGTAGCCCGGCGAGCGCCTGGGTGTCTTCGAGTGCCAGGTTTTCCTTAATGACGAGCTGTCGGACGGCGCGCAGCCGCTCGAGACCATCGAGACTGCGAAGGCGGGTGTTGCCCGCGATCGTCAGCGTGCCCGTCACGATTTCCAGATTCTCGAAGGCTCGAAGCGATGTCTGGTTCGAGATCTCGACGTCGCCGGCGACTATCCGCGGAGACGGCTTCGCCACCGCGCCTTCCGGGTTTCGAGCCGTCGCGACGCACCCGCAGAGTTGTGCCGCGACGACGAGCAACATCAGAGACGTGAGCTTGCGCATGCCGAAGTCCTCCTCGAATCGACTCGAATCCAAAAGCAGCTTGCGTGCCAAATGCGCTCGCACGAGCATTTCCTGCGACGCGCGCGACGGGGTCAGCTTGCCGGACATGTATTGCGCAACGAATCTGCGCGCCGTGCGCAACGGGTTTGCGCAAGCGATCGCATGGCGCACGAAAACTCGAGTGTTCTCGACTGGTACGGATCGTGCTCGTGGCAGCGCTCCGAACAAGGAGCTCGCCATGGGATCATCCGCTTCACTCACCTTTCTCGCGTCTACGGTTTTCGCCACGCTCGCCCTCGTCGCCGGTTGCGAGGACGAGGGTGACTCGTCCGACGACGGTTCCGCGGGGGGCGCCTCGGGCAGCTCGTCGGGAACGAGTGGCAGCGCGGGAACGTCGAGCGGGCGCGGCGGCGACGCAGGCGGCGGCGGCTCGTCGGGCGCCGCGACCGGAGGTAGGGGTGGCGGCGCGGGCAGGGGTGGCGCGGCGGGCGCGGCGACGGGTGGCCACGCGGGCATAGGGGAGGGGGGCTCCGACTCCGGTGGTGCCG
>DASUTR010000604.1:0-4274 GCA_036374535.1 Polyangiaceae bacterium | reverse complement strand
GTCGCGCTTCTCAAGCCCGACGAGCTCGACGCGAAGGAGCAGCCGGCGCTCGACGAGCACTTCGAAAAGAACGTCTTCCCGGTGCTCACGCCGATCGCGATCGATCCGGCGCATCCGTTTCCGCACGTCCGCAACAAGGCCATCAACGTCGGCATCATCTTCGAGAAGCGGCCGGGGACGGCGGAGCCGACGTTCGGCCTCGTGCAGGTTCCGACGGCGCTGCCTCGCCTCGTGCGCGTACCCATCGAGGGTGCTCGCCGCGCGTTCGTTCCGCTCGAAGATCTCATCGTCCGGCACGGCCAGAAGATCTTTCCGCAGCTTCGTATCACGGGCTCGTACTCGTTCCGCGTCATGCGCAACTTCGACATCGAAATCGACGACGAAGAAGCCGACGACCTCCTGCTCACGCTCCAGGCCGAGCTCCGGCGGCGCGAGCGCGGACGCGCCGTGCGGCTGGAAGTGAGCGGCAACGCCCCCGAGGCCAGCATCCAGATGCTCTGCCGAGAGCTCACCGTCGATCGCAGGCGCGATGTCCACGTGGTGGACGGGCCACTCTTCCTCGGCGACATGGTCGTGCTCATATCTGGCGACGAGCGGCGCGACCTGCGCGACGAGCCCTTCACGCCGCAGAACGTGCCGCCGCTGCGCGATACCGACGACTTCATCGGGACCATCGCGGAGCGCGACGTGCTCCTCCACCACCCCTACGAATCGTTCGAGGCGGTCACCGACTTCCTCTGGCAGGCCGCCGAGGATCCGAACGTGCTCGCCATCAAGCAGACGCTCTACCGAACGGGCGGCGAATCTCCGCTCGTTCGCGCGCTGCAGCGCGCCGCGGAGCTCGGCAAGCAGGTCACGGCGCTCGTCGAGCTCAAGGCCCGCTTCGACGAAGAGAGCAACATCCGCTGGGCTCGCGCGCTCGAGCGGTCGGGCGTCAACGTGATGTACGGCCTCATGGGCTTCAAGACGCACGCCAAGGTGCTGCTCGTCGTGCGCAAAGAGAGGAACGGCCTCAAGCGCTACGTGCACCTCGCGACGGGCAACTACAACCAGCAGACCGCGCGCATTTATACGGATATTTCGCTGTTCACCGCGCGCGAGGACATCGCCGAGGACGCGACCGCCTTCTTCAACATGCTCACCGGGTACAGCGCGCCCGCGCGCTGGAATCGCCTGATCGTCTCGCCGCTCGGGCTTCACGAATCCGTGCTCGGCCTGATCGCGCGAGAGACGCAGCACGCGCGCGAAGGCCGCGAGGCGCGCATCGTCGCCAAGATGAACTCTCTCGTCGACGCCGACGTGATCGGCGCGCTCTACGCCGCCTCGCAGGCCGGCGTCCAAATCGATCTTCTGGTGCGCGGCATCTGCTGCCTGCGCCCCGGCGTTCCCGGTGTGAGCGAGGGGATCCGCGTGCATGCCCTCGTCGACCGCTTCCTCGAGCACGCTCGTATTTTCCATTTCAGGAACGGCGGCAACGACGAGGTCTATTGCTCGAGCGCGGATTGGATGCCGCGCAACTTCCGGCGCCGCGTCGAAGTCATGTATCCGGTGCTCGACGAGTCGCTGAAGCGACGGCTCGCCGACGAGATCCTCGGCACGATGCGCAAAGACAGCGTGAAAGCGTGGTCGCTGCGCTCGGACGGGAGCTACGCACGCGTGCTGCCGAAGGAGGGCGAGGAGCCGGTGCGCAGTCAGCAGCGCTTCATGGAGCTCGCGCGCGAGCGCTCGCGCGAAAACGAAGCGATCCTCGGACTTTCGTCGAAGAGCCTGCCCGGGCCGGTGCGCGCGCTCGACAAGCTCCGCCGCCGCGGCAAGAAAAAGAAGAAGCGCAACCGCGGCGACTGACGCTCAGCCCTGCGGAAAAAGCTCGGTGGTGTTCGTCGTCGAGCTTCGGACGTCGCCGCCTTCGAGCCAGAACAGGTAAGGACCCGCGCAGTACCCGTCGATATCGACGGTCACGCTCAGGCCGGCGTCGGGCGTTGCGAACACGCTGAAGGCGTCGATGCCGTCGCCGGTTACGGCGTCGAGGAACACGCCGTCCTCCTCGGCCGAGTCGGAGCGCGTCGGGTAGCGCTCGATGAAGTCCCCATCCTCGAGCGCCTCGGGCTCGAAGCCGTCGATGGTGCCGTCGATGGACGCGACGAGCACCGTCCAGTTGCACACGTAGCCGGAGATCAGCGAATCGCACGCGACCGCGACGCGCCACGTGCCGTCGGCCGCATACTCGACGGTCGCCCCCACGCCGTAGCCGGGCTCGAGATCGAGCAGGGCGTCGGTATCGACGCCGCCCGAATCGACGTCGGGATGGCAGCTGACCGGGGGCGGACCGGGGGGCGGACCGTACACCGGATAGTAGACGGTCTCCGCCTCGCAACCGGCGACCCCGAGCGCGACGGCAAGCGCTGCGCCGAGCAGCGAAGCGGAACGGCGCGCGCAGAGGGACGTCATCGGCGTGAAGACGGCCGCACGGCGCGGGGAGACGCGCGCATGTCGGGCGCCCGCATGCGCGACGGAGAAGCCCGCATGGGCGCCAAACGCTGCGTACCGACGCTGGGCGCACGCCCTTCGCGGCTTCGGAACGACTCGAACGAATGCTTGGAAGACGATGGGCGCGAGGCTTGAGCGGGACGCGAATCGTACGACGAGCGTGACGCCGTGCCGGTCCCCGTGGAGTAGCGCCTGCCGCCGGGGTCACCGCTCAGACTGGGTCGCGCCGAGGACATGGACGGGCGCGACGAAACGCGCTCGGCGGGAATGGCGGCGGCCGGAACGCGCGCTGCGTCGAGCGACGGGCTACGCCGAGGAGCGGCGGCCGAGCGACTCGCACCGCGCGGCTGAGGTCGGGCGGGAACGTACGGTCGCGTGTTGCCGTGCGCATAACCCCGCCAGTAGTCGTCGGCCACGACGTAGTAGCCGACGTGATGATGGAACAGATACGGGCTCGGACAGAACACCCACCAGTAGTAGGGATCGTAACCCCACCACACGGAGACCCCGCCGAACCATACGAACGTCGGCGGCGCCGGGGACCATCCGACGTACGCGTAGGAGCCGGTCGGCACGCGCCAGGTCACCCACGCGGGCGCGTATTCGTAGCCCGGGATCCAGCCCCAGCTACCGGCGCTCGGGATCCACACCCAACGCCCGTAGTGGAACACCACCCAACCGAAAGGGTAGTCGCTCACCCAAATCCATTCGCCCGCCTCGTCGAGCGCCCAGCGGCCGTTGCTCACGTAGGGTTGGAAGCCCGGACCGACGACGTTTGCGTTCGGAATCCAAATTCGACCGTACGTCGGGTCATCCGTCCAGGTACCGTAGGGATCGAGATACGGGCGGAACTTCGTGAGCGCTTCGGGATTGCGATCGTACGAGTCGTCCGGAGCCGAGCCTTGATCGTAGAGGGGGCTCGGCTCGAGCGGCTGCGGCGCGGAGCGTTCACCCGCCGGCGGCGGCGGTGCGCCTTGAGGAGGAGGGGCCGGACGCGCGCTGCCGTCGAACCAATCGCCCTCGGCCGCAGCTGCTCGCGGCGCGGCGAGCAACGTGACCAGAAGGGTCACGACGAGGGCTGACGCGGCGCGGAACTTTCCGATCACCGGGTGATCATGAGGCCGCTACGATGGCCCTGCAAGGACCTACACAATTCGCAATGAAGTCGATCCTTCCTCTCGTCGCGCTCATCGCGCTCCTGGCGGCGTGCGCGCCAACGCAGCGCGGCAGCGCCGTCGGCACGAGCGACGCGCCGGTAGAGCATGCCGCACCGAGCGCGACCACGCCCGCCGAACCCGCGAACGAACGGCCGCCGCCCGCCACGCCGAAGGCGGCCACCCCGCGCGCGCCCGTGGCGCTCGACGTACCCGGCTTCGGAGCCGCGCTGGTGGTGCTCCCGGACGAAGCGGCACTGCCCGCGCGAATCCTCGTGGCGGCGCACGGAGCCGGCGATGCGCCGGAGTGGCAATGCGAGCACTGGGGCAACGTCGCGCGCGGGCGGTACTTCGTGCTGTGCCCGCGCGGCACGTCGCTCGGAGGCGGCGGCTACTACTACAAGACGCATATCGCGCTCGAAGAAGAGCTCGTCGCCGCCCTTCGCGCCGCGCGCGAGAGCTACGGCTCGATGATACGCCCGGACGGCGGTGTCTACACCGGCTACTCGCAGGGCGCGACGATGGGGGCGCTCATGATCGTCGACCACGGCGCGGAGTTTCCGTACCTCGTGCTCGTGGAGGGCGGCTTCGGCGATTGGACGCTCGGGCGTGCGAAACGTTTCGCGGCGACGG
>DASUTR010000603.1:0-4385 GCA_036374535.1 Polyangiaceae bacterium | reverse complement strand
CGGGGTTCACGGAGCCGACGGTCGGGAAGATGGATTGGTCGCACGCGTAGGCGTTCGTCACGTGGTGAAAGCGAGCGTCGGCGTTCGTGACCGACGACGCGGAGTCGGTGCCCATCCAGAGCGTGCCGGATTCGTGATACGTCGAGCCGAGACCGCGCCGCCACGGCGGAAACGCCTGGGCGACGTTCGGTGGGAAGACTTGCCAGCCGTTCGGGTGCAAATACTCGATGTTGCCGGGCGCTTGAGCGACGGCGGCCGCGAGCGCGAGCGACGCCGACTCCATGGCTTGCCAGAGCGCGTGGTCTTCCGTCGTGCTTTCGAGCTTCACCCAGGCGCGGCGCATCCCGAATTCGTCGCGTTCGAAAGGACTGAGATCGATCCACGAACCGCCGGCGTTCGGAACGGCCGTCACGCGATCGCCGACGGTCTCCCCCACGCTCCGAAGAACGATCGTGATCCACTCGGAATCGAGCGTACCGAGCAGATGGTCGAGCGTTTCGATGTCCGGCACCATGCGAAACAACGACTCCTCGGGGTTCCCCGAGCGGCTGCCGACGGCCACGACCTGAAGGTGAAATCGCCGCCCGCCCGAAAGCCCGCGCACGAGCAGCGCCGACGTTTGGAGCTCGGGCAGCGCGCCGAACGCGCTCCGGCGAATGCGCACCGTGAGATCGCTCCGCAAGTGCACCATCAGGTTGCGCCCCATCGGCGCAGAAGGAAACGACTCGAGCGCGAGACGGGTGGACTCGATGGCGCTCGCGGCGAGCACCACCCTACCGCGCGACGAAAGCGGCACCGTTCGCCGCGCGCCGAGCTCCGCGACCTCGAGCCCCCACACGCGACCCGAATCGACGTTCAGGCGCAACACCCGCGTGTTCGGAACCAACATCAGCCGCCGGTTCGCGTCGACGCCCGCCGACGCGACATCGTTCCGAATCGCCGTCACGAGCACCGGAGCGCTGCTGAACTTGTCGAAACTGAAGAGCCCCGACGCCGGCGGCGACCCCTGCACCGCGAGCGGCGCATCGCTCACCCCGTTCACCGTACCCGGCAACACCTCGAGATTCGCGACCGTCGCCGCCGCCGCCTCGAACCGACTCTTGAGCGCCGCGTGCAGCGGCCCCTGAATGAAATCGACACCCGGCACGACCCCCGTCTCCCGCTCGAGCGTCGCGTAAAGCCCGGAAAGCTCCGCGGCCACCCCCGCCGGCCACCCCGCGAGATCTCCCGACGTCAGCCGCGGACACCAACCGCCCCAATAAAGCGATTTACCTCCGACGCAGAACGCGAGCCCGGGGAACGAAACGTTCCCTCGCCACGGAATCCCCCACACCTGCTCGCGAGCGACGCCCGGATCGCTCGACGGCTCAATCTCGCCCGGCACATTGAGCCCAAGCATCGCCAAGTTCTGCACGTGCTCCGACACCAAAAACGGCCCCGCCTCGAGCACCAGCACCCGCGCATTCTTGCCGGCTCCGTCCTGCGCCACCTGCTGCGCGAAGTGCGCCCCATACATCCCCGACCCTACGACGACGACATCGAACGACCCGCTCTCGAGCGCCTCGTCGAGCGTATTGCACACGTAGCGCCCGACCACGTCGACGCCGAACCGCGTCCGCTGCACCGCAGCCGTTTCCGAACCCTCGAATAGCTTTTTCAGCACGTCGAACCCTCCCTACGTGGTCGAGATTACATCGCCGTTTCGGCGCGCCGGAGCGTATCAAGACGCGCCTTCCCCTTTGCAAAAAATTAGTCACATGCGAGCAAACCCGGAACTTGCTGCGCGTCGGTTCGCAGGATGGATTCGAGCGCTGGAAGAGCTGGCCGGTTGAACGACGCTCAGCGCATCGGAGTGCGCCATACGAGGTGAGCACGGATTGACGTCATCAATTCCTTACTATGCGCGCAAGCGTTCCGTAGGCGCTGCACGCTCTCCACTCTCGTGCTCGCCGAGGTCCCGCTCGTGGCAGGCAGATCGCTTTATGCTCTACATGTATTCTCGTCTTGGAGATATTCGATCGCACTTCAAGTAGGTCGTCGGACTATCGACACGCACCAGGCTGTGCTGCTCTACTGGAATGAAGCGCTTTCCGGGGATCCGAAACCTGTCCTGAGCGCCATTCCACCGTCCTGAGGCCCGTTGCCCCCCAATCCTCCCTTCGACGTGCAAGCACGCCCACGTTTCGCAATTGTTACCAACTCCCTCGAGGGGCGCTATCAGAGCGACGTTCTGCGGGGCATCCTCGCCGGGCTCGAAGGTGCGGCGAATGCTCTCGTCGTCGTTACGCCGCCAGCGCCGTCGGATGCCGACTGTACGGCGCTGTTGCGGCGATTGGTCGACCCGGGCCGCGTCGACGGCGTGATCTTGCTGGCGAATGCCATCCGTCTTGGAAAGAACGACCTCGAGCGCATCTCGAGGTTGTATCGAAGCGAGCGCGGCGAACGGATCGTGAGCGTGGGGATGGAGGCGGATGGGATCCCATCGGTGATTGCCCGTGACGCCTCGGGAATCACACAAGCGGTTCAACATCTGGTGAACTTGCATGGCTACCGTCGCATCGGCTTTCTGTGCGGCCCAACCGGCAACGAGGAGGCAGAGCGCCGACTGGAAGGATTCCGCCGCGCAATGACGAACTCGCGCGCGGGGAACCTGCTGCAGGAGAAGTTCATCGTACCCGACCTCGATTTTTCGTTCGGCGCCGGTGAAGACGGCGCCGCGACATTACTCGGTACGTGGCCAGACGAGATCGATGCCATCGTCGCAGCGAACGACGAGATGGCGCGAGGAGCGCTCCACTACATCCAGCACAGGGCAGAAGGCCAGCGCCCGGGCATCGTCGGTTTCGATGACACCGAGTACGCCGTGACCACGCAACCCCCGCTCACGACGGTGCACCGGCCACTCGAAGAGGAGGGACGCGCCGCTGCTCGTTTGATGCTCGCCCTTCACCAACACGGTGCCGTAGACGTCACGCAGCACCGGCTCGGCACGAGACTTCAGGTGCGGGATTCGTGCGGTAACGGATGTCAGACGGAACACCCGCCGTCGCGGGGTCCAATGAAGAATTGGTTGCTTCAGCTCGTCCCGGACCACGAGAGCGCAAGGCGCCTCGTGCGAGCGTTCGATGACGCGCTTCGACGCTCGGATGCCGCGGCGAAGTTCACGGACACCGTGAAGCAGCTACTCGAACGACGGATTGCCAGCGCGACGAGCAGCGACATCGGGGTCTGGCGTGCCGCGCTTCTCGGCATGCGCGGCGCCGTCGTCGCGTGCGTCCGCCACCGCGCGGCGCTGGATCCCGAGAGCACCGCAGGACTGTCGGCAGACAGACTAGAAGTCCTATTTGGAGATTGGACCGACCAGGTCCTGGCCTCGGGACAACGGCTCGAGCAGCGCAATCAAGACGGTCTGCGATGTATCCGAACGCTTCTCGACGTTCTCCGGCGACGACCGCCGCGCGCGGAGGCGGCACATGCGCTCGAAGTCGCGCTCAAGAGCTTCCAAATTTGGCAACGTTCGTGGGTCTGTCGCGACGCAAACGGCCCGGCGGGAAACCCCATGGTCCAGCTCGCTTTGGGCGCAGGCAAGCCGGAGACGTTTGCGGCGCGGCGCCTCGTGCCGGAAGACGCGCTGCCGGACGTCGCGGTGCTGTATCCGTTCGGAGCCGACGGCTCGCGCGGCCACTTCGCGGTCGAGCTGACGAATGCCAACCAATGGTGGACCTACGTCGAGCTCGCTCAGGCCGCGGAGTACGTCGCCAACGAACCGAGCCCTTCCTTCGCTCCACCCCGCCGGCGCAGCGACTTCCCTCCCCCGGCGGCTCCTTCGCCGCGAGATCCACCGAGCACGCTCGCCGAGCTTCGCGATCGCATCAAGCAGGAGTTCGAGAAGCTGAAGCGCAGGGTCCCGTTCAAGACGGCATCGCTTCAGCTGTTCGAGGACGACTCGCGGACGCTCCTCGCCGGCAACGGGTTCGAAGTTAACAACGCCGATCGCAACCTCTTGCGTCCGATCTCGAGCGACGCCCTCGTCGCCGACATCGCAGCGAGCCGCACTGCGATGTTCGCCGAGTCCACCGCCGGCCTGACGGGCTGGACCCCGTATTCGAAGTCGACGGGCGACATCAACGCGTGGATCGGCGCGCCCGTGGTCAAGGACGAAAAGACCATCGGATTGCTCACGCTCGACTTCGCGGAACGTCAGCCCGAGATTCGTGATTACGAGTCGGCCGTTTCACGCTTCATCGAAGACGTTCAGCCGCTTTTTGCGGTGGCGCGGCCGCTGGTCGAGGTCCAGCAACTCAAGGCCGGCGCCGCCATCGTCAATCAGATCCTCGAGATCATCGCGCGCAAACCCGCTCTGGCAGAGATCCTCCGCACCATCG
>DASUTR010000602.1:0-6766 GCA_036374535.1 Polyangiaceae bacterium | reverse complement strand
ACCTGACGTCGCCGCCGCCGCGGGGGCGACCCTCGAACAGGTTCTCCTCCGCCGAGCCCTGCCACTCGGTGCCCATGTCGAGCAGGTTCACGAAGAAGTCGTTGGTGAGCGCGCCCGGAGCGTCGGTGAACATGCCGTGCTTGGCTCCGCCGTAGTTCGCGCCGAGTACGCGCAGCCCGCCGACGAGCACGGTCATTTCCGGCGCCGTGAGCGTCAAGAGCTGCGCCTTGTCGACCAACATCGCCTCCGTCGGGACGCCGTACTTCGCGCGAACGTAGTTGCGGAAGCCGTCGGCCACGGGCTCCATCGCCGCGAAACTCGCGGCGTCGGTCTGCTCCTGCGACGCGTCCGTGCGACCCGGCGTGAACGGAATCGTCACGCTGAGCCCCGCGTTCCTCGCCGCCTGTTCGACACCGGCAGAGCCGCCGAGCACGATGAGATCCGCGAGGGATACCTTCTTGCCTCCCGGCTGGCTGCCGTTGAAGGCGTTCCGCACGCCTTCGAGCGTTTCGAGCACCTTGGAGAGCTGCGCCGGCTGATTGACCTGCCAGTTTTTCTGCGGTTCGAGGCGAATGCGCGCGCCGTTCGCGCCGCCGCGCCGATCCGAGCCGCGGAAGCTCGAGGCCGCCGCCCACGCCGTCGTCACGAGCTCCGAGACCGACAGGCCCGCGCCCAGGATCTTGCTCTTGAGCGCCGCTACGTCCGCGGCGTCGATGAGCGGGTGATCCACCTTGGGGATCGGATCCTGCCAGATGAGCTCCTCGGCCGGGACTTCCGGGCCGAGATAGCGTGGCCGGGGCCCCATGTCGCGATGGGTCAGCTTGAACCACGCGCGGGCGAAGGCGTCGGCGAACGCGGCCGGATTTTCGAGAAAGCGCCGCGAGATCTTCTCGTACGCCGGATCGAAGCGCAGCGAGAGGTCCGTCGTCAACATGGTCGGCTTGCGTTTCAGGGTCGGATCGAAGGCGTCCGGAATGACGGCGGGAGCGTCCTTGGCGACCCATTGGTGCGCGCCGGCGGGACTCTTCGAGAGCTCCCATTCGAAGCCGAACAAGTTCTCGAAGAAGTCGTTGCTCCACTGCGTCGGCGTCTTGGTCCACGTCACTTCGAGGCCGCTCGTGATGGCGTCCGGTCCCCTGCCGCTCTTGTAGCTGTTGGTCCAGCCGAAACCCTGCGCTTCCATGGCGGCCCCTTCCGGCTCCACGCCGACGTGCGTGGCCGGAGCGGCGCCGTGCGTCTTGCCGAAGCTATGGCCCCCGGCGATGAGCGCTACCGTCTCTTCGTCGTTCATGGCCATACGAGCGAACGTTTCGCGAATGTCGCGCGCGGCGGCGACGGGATCGGGGGTTCCGTTCGGCCCTTCGGGGTTCACGTAGATGAGCCCCATCTGCACGGCGCCGAGCGGATTTTCTAGGTCGCGCGTTTCGGAATACCGCTTGTCCTCGAGCCATTTCGCTTCGCGGCCCCAGTAGATGTCCTGCTCCGCTTCCCAGATGTCTTCTCGTCCGCCGCCGAATCCGAACGTCTTGAAGCCCATCGATTCGAGCGCGACGTTGCCGGTCAGGACCAAAAGATCCGCCCACGAGATCTTCTGTCCGTACTTCTGCTTGATGGGCCAGAGCAAACGTCGCGCCTTGTCGAGGTTTCCGTTGTCCGGCCAGCTGTTGAGCGGAGCGAAACGCTGGCTTCCGCGGCTCGCGCCGCCGCGCCCGTCGCCGATGCGGTACGTGCCGGCGGAGTGCCACGCCATCCGCACGAAGAAGCCGCCGTAATGGCCGAAATCCGCGGGCCACCAATCCTGCGACGTCGTCATCAGCGCGCGCAGATCCTGCTTGAGCGCCCGGAAGTCGAGACTCTCGAACTCCTTCGCGTAGTCGAAGCCCGGGCCCATCGGATCCGACTTCGACGACTGCTGGCGCAAGATGCTCAGGCTGAGCTGGTTCGGCCACCAATCTCGGTTCGTCGTTCCCCCACCGGCTGCGTGGTGAAAGGGGCATTTGCTTTCGTTCGACATCCTCGCGCTCCTTGTTCGCTGTCGAGAGACCCTGTCGTCTCACGAGCCGTCAGGAGAATGCTCGCCTCGGTGTGATTGTTCCAATAGATTGTTTGGATGAATGCGATAGTCTCCGACTATCACATCCGTCGGCGCGCACCACGGGCTGGCGCAGAGGACCCGGGGACTACGGCGCGCGCGGCGCGCTTTACGACGAGGACGAGGCGGGACTTACGGTGCGCACTCGGAAAGTCGCCAGCACCACGGCAATCATACCGACGACACCCGAATAGATCGCCCATACGCCCGGACCGGACGACAGGCCCGACCATGCGGCGAGCTCGCGCGCGTTGGTGATGAGGAGCAGCGCGGCGACGGCGACGCCCATGGGCCGCGCGGGGATGCGGCGAATGAGGTACGCCGCGACCGGCGCTGCGACGACGCCGCCGCCGAGCATCGCGAGGACCACGCCGAGATTCAATCCGCCGCGGCCCATCGTGGCGATGAGCGAAACGGCCGAAGCCGACGCGACGAAGACCTCGGCGGTATTGACCGAGCCGACGGCGAAACGCGGCTTAACCCCGCGATGAAGCAAAAACGGCGTCACGACCGGTCCCCACGCGCCAATCATGCCGTTCGTCACACCGCCGAGGAGCGCGGCGACACGCACGCCGCGCCGATCGAATTCCGGCATGCGATCGGGATCACCCGACTCCGGACCTTCGACCTTGGCCGTGTATCGCGCGAACCGGAACAAGATCCGAAGACCGATGACCGTGAGGAGCACCGCCAGCACGGGTCGCAGCGTCGCGCCGTTGACGTTCGAGAGCACGGTGACGCCGATGAGCGCGCCGGCCATTCCGGGAAGCGCCAGGCTCAGCACCAGCTTTTTCTCGATGTTGCGGAAGCGCCAGTGCGAGATCGCAGCGGCGATTCCGGTCGCGACCTTGGCGAGATTGACGGACGCCGAAGCGACGGCTGGCGCGAGACCGCTGCCGAGCAAGATGCTCGAGCCGGTCGGACCGAATCCCATTCCGAGCGCGCCGTCGACGAGGGATGCGGCGAAGCCAGCGACCGCAAACACAACCAAGTCCCGCATGAAGTAATTCTATCGAAAATATGGAGATTAGAAAGTCTAAATAAGTTACATGAATAGTTTCAGTCACTTATAAACCTACCAATCGCCTTCCGCGGCTGGAGGACAGTGATGGCCGCACCCACCGTTGTTTCGGAGGCGACAGGCTGCCCCCAGCGCCGGCCGG
This sequence comes from Polyangiaceae bacterium, assembly GCA_036374535.1. Classification (GTDB taxonomy): domain Bacteria; phylum Myxococcota_A; class Polyangia; order Polyangiales; family Polyangiaceae; genus PMG-095. Next base: position 3,511 of record DASUTR010000602.1, on the reverse strand, counting down.
ATAAACTAGCGAAAATGGTGGCAAGCCGACTGCTCGGCGCCGGCGGCAACGCGCGCGCTCGCTCGATGCTCGGCTGCGTGCTGCTCGCATCACTCGGCGCGTGCGGAGGAAAGACCGAGCTCGACGCGGGAAACGCCGTCGCACCCCCGGCGTCCCTCGCCAGGGTGTGCCCGGCGCCCGAAACGGTCGTGCTCGTGCGCGAGGACGAGGGGTTTCATCGTCTAGCCCTCGACGCCACTCACGTCTATTGGACGACGGACCGTAAGGTGCGTCGCGTCGCCAAGTGCGGCGGCGCGCCCGAAACGGTCGCGACGCTGACGTATGCCGCGTTCGACCTCGATGTCGCTCGAGGGTTCGTGTACTTCGCCGAGCCGCACTTCGGCGGCGGCGTCCGGAGAGTGGCCACTCGCGGCGGTGCAATCTCCGAGGTGTTCGTGCCGGCGGGCCCACCTCGAGGCGTGCTGGTCGCGGGCGGGTTCGCTTACGCGACGACCCTCGTGACCGGCAGTTCGTTCAGCGAACTCGAAGCAGTGCGCATCGACGGCGGTGAGCCGTTCACTCGTTTCAAGGGCAACGGCTACGACGTCGCTGCGGACGACGAGTTCGTCTACGCCAGCGCCGAAGCGACGAACCCGAGCGACCGAGCCATCGTTCGGCTCGCCCACGCCGACGGAAACGCGGAGGTTCTGGTATCGCCCGCCGCCGCCCGGGACCTCGCCGTCGATCGAAGCCACGTGTACTGGCTCGAACCGAGCCCGGGCGGCGGCCAGCCAATCCGTATCAGAAGCGCACCGAAGAGCCCGGGCGCTCCCATCACCGACCTTGCGGTGAGCGACACCTACGCGCTTCGCATCGCAGCGGATCCACTCGACGCGAGGGAGGGCGGTCGCGTTTACTTCACCAATCACACCGAAGGAACGGTGCTCGGCGTCGCGAAGCGCGGCGGCCCCCTCGTCACGATCAGTACGGAAGCCCCGATCGCCGAGGACCTCCGCGCCGATGAATCCAGCGTCTATTTCGTCAGCTTTCGAGACGGGACGATCAGCCGGCGAGACGCGCCGCCGTGAGTGCGGGCGACGTCAGTCGCAGCCCGCGTTGAAGCGCTCGGTGCCGGTCCAAGCGCATTCGCCGGCGATGCAATCGACGAGGTTGTTCGCGTAGGCGTTCGTGGCATGGTCGAAGATTTTGAACCAACCGCCGTCGTCCCAGACGGCGGTCGGGATGCCGCGTGGCGCGGCGAACTCCGCGTGCATCCGCTGGTACCAGAGGCGAACGTTGTTGCACTCGAGCGTCGTGTAGCGGCTGCCCCAGCCGACGCCCCATTCGCCGATGTAAACGGGCATGCCACCGCCGACCGTGTTCGCCCAGTTCAGCATCGTGTTCATCGGGTCGGAGAGATTCGCGTCGGTCCAGGCGTCGTCGTACGTGCCCTGGTTGTCCCCGCAGAAGGTCCAGGGATTGTAGTGGTGGAAGGTCACCATCACGTACGGGTCCTCGCCGCCGCCGACGCCGTTCAGGTTCGTCCACACTTCGGGAACTTCCGCCGCGCCGAAGTAGCGATTACCGCCGATGAGGACGATACGCGGCGGATCCGCAGCGCGAATGCGCGCATAGGCGCGCGCCGTCATGGCGCGGAGGTCCGCCGCGGGCATCGCCGTTCCGTCGTCGCGGTGCGGCTCGTTCAAGATTTCGAACAGCAAGCGATAGTCGCGGCCCTTGAAGAGGTCCACGAGATCGGTCCACAGGCGCTCGAGCACCGCGGTGCGGCTGCCGGTCTTCAGGGCGTCCTCGTGGTGCGCGTTCAAGACGACATGGAGGCCCGGTTTCGAGAGGGCGTGATCGATGACCTGCGTGATGACGGCGAGGCGTGGATGCGTTCGCTCCACGGCGCCGGTGGTCGCGTCGCTCACGAGCAGCGAGCCGTTCGTCGGCTCGGTCCAGGTGACGGGGATGCGCACGTTGCGAAACCCCTTTGCGTAGTACGCATCGATCTTCGCGCTCGCGGCGGCGAGGGTCGGCGAGTGCTGCGTGTTCTCGAACATCTGCCCGAGGTTGAATCCCTTGCCCATCGCCGCAGCCGCGGCTTCCGCCGTGACGGGCATGCGCGTCGGTGTCCCGGCAGCGCCCGCCGTTCCCCCGTTTCCCGACCCCGCGGACCCACCGTTGGCCGTGCCGGTGCCACCGGTACCGCCGCTCTCACCGGCGCCGGCTCCCCCATCGTCCACTCCGCCTGCGCCGCCCGGCTCCGGCGTCCCACCGGTGGCGGAGCCGCCCTTCGCTCCGGAGCCGCCGACGGCCGAGCTGCCCGAATTTGCACCCGCACCGCTCGAGCCGCCCGTCGCGCTTCCGCCCGTGGCGCTGCCCCCGGTTCCGGTCGAGCTGCCTCCGTCGTCCGCGCTGCTGGCAGAATCGCACGACATGGCGGCGACGAGGGCGGCGCTCGCGAACACTTGCCAAGTGAAACGAGCCCGCATCGGCCGGAGGGTATCACGTGCGCGTGAGACATCTCGCGTCACGCTCGGGCGCTCGGCGGACGCGCGACGATGGGAGGCCGTTCACCCCATCGATTCGCCTCGCGTTTTCGCGCTTTTCAGGCGTCGCCACACGAGCACGAGATTGTTCGCCGGCATGGTGTGCGTTTGTTCGAGGGCGAAGCCGTGTTCCGCCGCCACTCGTTCGAGCGCGTCCACGTCCCGCACGCCCCACTCGGCGTCGCGATCCCGCAGCGATTGATCGAAGCGAGCGTTGCTTTCCGCGGTGTGCTCGCCGTGAACGGAGTACGGCCCGTACGTGACGAGCATCGCTCCTTCGCGGAGCAGCTGCGACGCCAGGCGGAACAAGCCGAGGCACGCCGACCACGGCGCGATGTGCACCATGTTCGCGCAGAAAATCGCCGTCGGCTCCACGTCGGGCGCTGGACCCGTGACGTCGAGCGCGATAGGCGGCAAGAGCCGCGGGTTCGCGGCGATCGCCACCCTTCGCCGCAGCGTCTCGAGGAGCGCCGGGTCGCGCTCCGAGGGCTGAATCGTCCACCCCGGCAGCACGTTCGTGAAATGCACGGCATGCTGGCCCGTTCCCGAAGCGACCTCGAGGAGGAGCCCCTGCGCCGGCAAGATCGTCGCGAGCACCGCGGCGATCGGCTGCTTGTTGCGTTCGGCGGAAGGCCAGAGCGGCAGGCCGTGCTCGTCGATGGGATCGGTCATGGCTGGCTCCTACTTCGGCTCGCCGACGATGACGCCGCGGCCGGGCGGCCCGAGGTAGACGCGGCCGTAGACGCGCGGATCGCCCGTGATGACGAACGACCCTCCGTACTGGTGCTCGTCGTCGTTGATGCGAACGAAGCTTGCTGCCACGTCGTCCGAGCGGAAAAAGCCCGTGACGCCGCCGATCTTTCCGGAGAGGTAGAGCGCCGGGTACGTTTGCCCGGGCGCCGCCCGTCCGAAGCCGAGCGCGTACGCTTCCTCGACGTTCGCCAGTGTGCGGAACGATTTTCCCGAATCGCTGGAGTGCG
>DASUTR010000601.1:0-28556 GCA_036374535.1 Polyangiaceae bacterium | reverse complement strand
CGGGTGCCTCCCGGGGTGCGGAAGACGGGTCGGAACCATCCAGGCTGACCCAGGCGGCGCTGGTGACGACGCCCAGGGCGAAACCGACGGCCGCCGATTTCGCGAGCGCGCCGAACCCGAGGACGCTTCCCGTGGCCTTCGCCGTCACGTTGCCGAGCGCTTCGAGTCCGGTCGGAGCGTCTACGGGTGGCGGTAGGTTCGCGAGTACGGAGTCGAGGACCGTTCGCTTCGCGTCGCTCGGCGGGCGTTCGCCGAGGGCCGCGTCGAGGGCGCGTCGCTCGGCCGGCGAGAGGTCGCCGGGCTCGTCGAGGAGACGTTTCGGTTCACTCACGGCCCACCCCCGACGACGACTCGAGGTCCGCGGCGGCGCGCTTCTTCGCGAAGCACGGCTCGCCGGAATGCATTGCGCGCCAGCCGCAGGCGCGAGTACGCGGTTCCGAGAGGGATCTCGAGCGTGTCGGCGATCTCGCCTCCGGACATGCCCTCGAGCTCGAACAGCGTGAACACCGCGCGCTGGTCGAGGTCCATTGTGTCGAGCGCGTCGTCGAAGAGCGCGAGGTCGTCGCGCCGTTCGAGGAGCACCGTCGCGTCGATGGCGGGATCGATGCTGTGTTCGAGCGTCGTCGTGTCGAGGACTTCGCGACGGACGTGCGCGCGACGGCGCCGGTCGCGCGCCGCGTGGAGGGCGATGCGAAAGAGCCAGGTCGTCACCTTCGAGCGTTCCTCGAAATCGGCGAGCCGGCGGTGCACCACGAGAAACACCTCTTGAGCGACATCGTGGAGATCGGCAGCGGGCACGCCGAGGCGGCGAAGGCTTCTCCAGACGAAATCGAAGTGCTCATCGTAGAGCTCGTCAAAGGTCACGGCTCACCCATGTAGGGACGTACGGCGCCTTTCCCATCAATAAAACGCAAGCTCCGGTCCGAGCTCGACGGAGACGGCAAAGGGGGAGCTCTCGAAGGCCGTCCCCGCGACACCCTGAACCGAGAAAGTCTGCGAACGGTGTGGAATGAATCCGGAAATGCCCGCGCGCAGGGCGAAAATCCGGCTGAGCTCGAGCCGGCTGACGGCGCCAGCCCCAGGCGCCAGCCAGAGCTCGGTCGGCGTGCGGTCGAGGTCGAAACCATCGCCGGCGGCCTGCAAGGAGCCGATGCCGAGCTCGACTCGACCGCCCAGTGCGACGGCGCCGAACGATGCGAACCAGCCCGCGAGCTCGATCCGCGCTGCGACGAGCGAAACGGATACGGTGCCGCGCTCGTAGGCAAAGGTGCGGCCCGGCGCCCAGAAGCCGCCGGCTCCCAGGTCGAACGTTCGGCTCAGCATCAAGTGGAACGCGGCACCCGCGGCACCAGTGACCGCGTCACCGAGGAGGCCGTAGGCGAACGCGCCGTAGAGCGTCGCGGACGCGAACCGTTCCTCCGCGGCCGGCGCGAGCGCGCGCGTTGACGGCGGCGTTTCGTTGGGTTTGGAGCGTGGGGTTAACGGCTCCTCGCGCTCGCTCGGCGGTGGAACGAGGTCAGGCGGCTCCGGTGCTTCCGGCGGCAACAGGTCGAAGAGAATCGCGAGCGCGACGCTCGTGAGCTCGACGAGCTCCGCGCACGTCTCACCGGGAGCTCGAATTTCGCGCGTGCCCGTCTTGCGGCCGGTCGTCGCGATGCGCGCGATGTAGCCGGTTTCGTCCCGGTCCAGCTCGACGTTCGCCGTCAGAACGTCCGCAGGCGGCTCGGTCGGTCGAGCGCCGAGCGCGAGGGTTGCGCGAGAGAGCTCCGCTTCGTCGGGACAGTCCGCCGCTTTCTCCGAACGCGTGACCTTGAGCTCGTCGCCCGCAGCGGAAAAGCCGTGCGCCGGCAGCGGAAGGAGCGTGCATCCGAGCGCGACGAGCACTCGAATCCAGGCGGGCCTCGGCCGGGTCATCGCCGCGAACCATAGCGGACGGGCGCGCCGCCACCGAGGGGTCCGGTCGTTTTCGTGATGGGGAAGAATGGGTTGCGCCCCTGACCTAGGTAACGACGTGGAGATGCCGATGCGTCATGCTTGGAGGAAACGATGAATCGACGGCCAGGGGCTTGGTGGACGCTTTTGGGCTCGGCGCTCGTGCTCGGCGCCTGTATCGACTCGAACGATTCGCTGGTGGGGGAAGTAGAGCCCGACGGCGGTACGAGCGGTACGAGCGGTAGCAGTAACGGTGGTAGCGGTAACGGTGGCGGTGCCACGGGCGGCACGGCCGGCGCCGGCGGTTGCACGCCAGGAAGCACGCGCCCAGCGAGCGTCGGAAGCTGCAACACGTGTACGTGCCAGGATGATCAGCGCTGGATTTGCACGCGGACGGCGTGTCCCGAATGCGCTCCCGGCGAAACACGTTCCCCGGATAGCTGCAACACGTGCAGTTGCGTCGACGGCTTTTGGAACTGTACCGAGCGAGTGTGCGCCGATTGCGAGCCAGGGACCATCATTCCCCGCCCCGATGGGTGCAACACGTGCACCTGTGACGACACCGGTAGTTTCCGCTGCACCGAGCGCGAGTGCGGGGAGTGTCCCGCACCGGAAGAGCCGGTAGCGTGCACCGTTCCGTACTTCTACATCCGCGCTCATGAAACCGAGCGATGTTGCTTCTATCCGGAGCCGTGCACGGCTCCCGTTCTCGCGGACGATTCGGCCTATTCTTCTTACGCAGAGTGCATGGCCGGACCGTCCGACTACGGCCGGCGCGGCAACTGTGACGGCGATCCGTTCAGCGGCTACGAAACCGACCTGATGACGGACCCCAAAAACTGCGGCTTCTGCGGATACGAATGCGTGAACCTCGAGAACCGGGCGGTCGGTTGCGTGGGCGGCGAGTGCGTCACGATGTAATTCGCGCGAGGAATTGCTGCGCCGTCCCCGCGCGGTGGCCAAACCGCCGGCGGTGGTTCGCGAGCCGATTCCATCGCCCGACCATCGCGCGGTACTCTTCGACTTCTGCCCAGCGCTGTGCGTCCGCGCTCGCGAGCTTCCCGAAGTCCATCGCAGTTCCCCGGCCGCCGCAGCCCTCGGGCCCGAACAAAGAGAGCCGCACCACCCGCCGCTGGTCGCGCTCGAGCACGAACGGATACATCGCGCAATCGCGAGGCCGCGCCGGGTAGACGCCGCACCGATTGTCGCTCGCCAAGAAACGGCACGCTCCGCCCGCATGAGCCAGCACCATCAGGCGCGGCCCCGCCGGTAGGGTCACGAAGCTCGCCGCGTCGGCGTCGGGCTCGAGCTCGTCCGGCGACAGCCAATCGACCAGCCGTTCCGCGGGTTCCGCTACGATGCGCTTTATTCGCACGAGGTCGCGATGCGTGAGCGCGACGCGGTGGCGGCGGCAGCAATCGCCGCAGGCCGTACACGCGAAATGAAGATGCTCGGCGCCGGCGACCATCGTTCGACGCGCGAGACTAGATCAGGACGTTCGGTCGCGCATCGCGGGTGGGCGCGAACGACCCGCGCCGGCTGCACGGGGCCGGCGCGGGAGAGCTCGAAAGCATCCGCCTTAGGGGCGGGTTTCGCTCACCTTGGCCTTGGGGACGGACGCCTCGGTCGTCGTGCTGATGTCCTGCGCGCCAGCGCGCTTGAGGATCTCCTCGGCGCGCTTCTGTTCGTTGCTGTCATCGACGTGGACCGCAACGAGCAGGTTGCCGCCGCGGACCTTGCCTTCGTAGCGTTTCGCTTCGATCTCGGGGATGCCCATGCCGATGAGCGCGCCGGCAATGCCGCCGATCGCCGCACCCGCAGCAGCGCCGCTGAGTGCCGCCATCAGTGGTCCCGCCGCAATGAACGGCCCGAGCCCCGGGATGGCCAGCGCTCCGATGCCAGCGAGCAGTCCGATCGTGCCGCCGACGGCGCCGCCACCGGCCGCACCCGCGACAGCGCCTTCCGGCGCTTTCGTGTTGTGCTCGTGAGCGAAGTCCTTGGTCCCGCGCTTGTCGGGAAAAAGCACCGAGATGTCGTTGCCCGAGAAACCGGCCGTTTGCAGCGCCGTTACGACGTTTTCGGCGAGCGATTCGTTCTCGAGAATGCCGATCACCGTCTTGTTTTTTGCCATGCTGATCCCTTTCACTGGACGATTTCGAGTTGGTTATCGACCTTGCCGGCCCCCGCGACTTTTCGCGCAGCGGCGTCGATCGCCGCGCGCTCCGAGGCGCTCTTCACGGGGCCGCGAAGCGTCACTTTTCCGTTGTTGGTGATGATCTTGACGTTCTTCGCCGTAAACGAGAGCGATCCGTCGGCCATGACGGCCTTCCTGATCTCCTGCGTGATCTTGAGATCCGGCGCGCTTTCGCTCTGATCGATGGGTGTGAGCGCGTCCTTGTTTCGATCGCGCTCGTTCACCTTCGTATTGTCCGGCGGCGCGGCGTCGCCCGAGCGCGTGTCGCCCGTCGAGCCCGCGGCAGGGGGCGGAATCGTATCGCGCGCCGCGGGCGTAGCGTCGCCGGGAACGGCGGTGGCGGTATCGTTCCGCGCAGGCTCGCGGGCGTCCGGCGAGGCTTCGTTCCGCGTCGTGTCGGACGCCGGGGTGAAGTTCGGCTCGTCCGTCGCGGCTTCCACCATCGTCGAATCGGCACTTTCGGCCGGCCTATTGTTCGAACAGGCCACGGCAATGACGAAGGTCAGTAGCGGGCCAAACGATCGTTTCATGATTCTCTCCTCGAGGCGCAACGCAGAGCGCGTCGCATCCGTAGGACGGCCCAGGAGCAAGGCCCGTGCCGGCAACGTGGAGTGTGAGCGGCTCGTCCGTGGCGTTGAGTGACCTAGCGCGTCATTTGCCGATGCATTTGGAGCACGCGAGCGCTTTCGCCTCGTGGTGGTTTGGCGCGACCGCGCGGTGGAAGTGTACACTCGAGCTTCCGATGCGGGCCTTGGTCCTCCTCCTCCTCCTCCTCGTTGGTTGCTCTCGCTCGCCGAGCGCGGCGAACGCGCAGTCGAGCGCGGATGCGTCGCGCGCGTCGGCCGCGTCGGCACCGGCTGCGTCCGCTCCGGGTTCACTCGAGCCGGGCGCGCGGTCGTTGGCGCGCGAGGCCGTGACGTTCACGGGAATGTGCGATGCGTCGGCCGCGGTCGAGATTAGCGAGCGAATCTTCGCGGTGGCGGACGACGAGGACAACGTGATTCGGACGTACGACACGGAGCGGGGAGGGGCTCCGCTCTCCGCGGTCGACCTGTCGCCCGGACTGAACTTGCCCGTGAAGCCTTCGAAGAAGCCGAAGCCAGGCGCGGAAACCGATCTCGAGGCGGCGACGCGCATCGGGGACCGGGCGTACTGGATCACGTCGCACGCGCGAAAGCGAAGCGGCAAGTACGCGCCCGAGCGCCTACGCTTCTTCTCCACCACGATCCCGAGCGACGCCGCGCCGATCACGGTCGTGGGAACGGCGTACGAGGGGCTCATCGACGATCTCCTCGCGGAGCCCGCGTTCCACCGCTACGGCTTCGCGCGAGCCGTCGAGCTCGCGCCGACGGCGCCCGGGGGCTTCAACATCGAAGGCATGACCGCACGCAAGGAAGGCGGCGTTTGGCTCGGCTTCCGAAACCCGGTACCCGACGGCAAGGCGCTCTTGATCCCGCTCTTGAACCCGGAGGAGCTCGTGGACGGTGGTCGCGCGGCGTTCGGAGACGCCGTGGTGCTCGATCTCGGCGGACTTACCGTGCGCGCGTTGTCGGCGTGGCGCGACCACTACTTGATCGCCGCCGGGAATGCGATTGACGGAGGAACGCCACGCCTGTTTACGTGGGACGGCAGCGCGAGCGCGCGCGCGATCCCCGCCCTCGATCTTCGCGCGTTCAACCCCGAAGGCTTCTTCACGCCCGACGCGCGCGAGCAGATCTTCGTGCTGAGCGACGACGGAACGGTGCCGATCGACGGCGTTCCCTGCAAGAAGCTCGATGACCAAGGCCGGAAGCGCTTTCGCGGCGCGTGGCTTCCGTTTTCGAGGCGGTGAGCCCGACCGATCGATCCGGCCGCACCTCATTCCCGCGAAAGCGTCGGATCGATGCGTTCGAAACCCTTGCCGGGAACCGGGCGGGAGTCGGCGAGGTCAGCGCGTCGTCACGGATTCGTCGTCGCTCCGGCATTTCGGCCGCCGGGTCCCAACATTTCGCGCATGCGGTCGTATGTCGCGGTTCCTCGGCGTCATGCCCGCGCCTCTGTCGGGCGGGGAACTGTCGACGCCGAAGTCTTTCAACCAGGACGGATACCGCACATGAAGCAAGAGAAATCAGTCGTTCGGACGCTCGCCAAGGTTTGCTCGCTCACGTCGCTCGTCGCGCTCGCCGCGGGGTGTTCCGGTGCTCCCGACCCAAGTGAAGGCGAAGCGGTCGAGGGGGTCTTGGAAACGGTCGTGGTCGGCAATGCCGAACGCACTGCGTCACACTTCGAGTACTTTCTCGAGCGTGCGGACGGCGTCTGGATTCGCTTGCACTTCGACGAGCGTCCCGACTTGCTCCACGGCACGGACGGTCACGAGCACCTCATGCTCCCCGGAGTGGCAGGCGAGCATCCCGCCGGCGTCACGCTGCGAGCGACCGGCTCGCTCGATGGGGACACGCTGCACGTCGAGACGCTCGAAGTCGTCGCCGTGGATTCCGGCGCCGATGGGGCGACTTCCGAGGCGCTGATCGCGGCCTCGCCGCGCAAAGTGGCCGTGATTTTGGCAAACTTCACGGCGAATCCGAGTCAGCCGATAACCACGACGGGCGCACGGGACCTGGTATTCGCCGGCGCTACGTCGTCGAACGCCTACTTCAAGGAGGAGTCGTTCGGCATCCGCTCGCTCGTCGGAAAGTTGGGCGCCTCGGGTGACGTGTTCGGTTGGTACACGCTGACGGCGAGCACGGCGACTTGCGACTACTCGAGTTGGGGCAATGCCGCGCGCGCCATGGCGCAGGCCGCGGGAGTCGACCTTTCGGGCTACGACCACATCATCCACTACTTCCCGCGCACGTCCTCCTGCGGCTGGTCGGGCGTCGGGCAGGTGCCGGGCAAGTACACGTGGATCAACGGCTCGAGCTCGCAGACGATCGCGCACGAGCTCGGTCACAACTTCGGCGCGCATCACTCGAGCTCGCTCTCGTGCACCTCGAACGGCACGCCGGTCACGATCAGCTCGACCTGTACGCTCGGCGAGTACGGTAATCCCTTCGATGTGATGGGCCGGGGGTATCGGCACATGACCGCGTTCAACAAGGGGCGGACGGGCTTCCTCGAGCCGGAAAATACGGTCGGCGTGAGCGCGGACGGAACGTTCAACGTGACCCCGCTCGAGACGAAGTCGACGGGAATCCAGTCGCTTCGGATCCCCATCGACGCGAGCAACGCCTATTACGTCGAGTTTCGACAGCCGTTCGGGTTCGACAACTTCTCGTCCACGTCGGCCGTCGTGAACGGCGTGCTCGTCACGAAAGGTCCACTTTCGTACGCGACGATCGCGCGCCCGGCGCTGCTCGACATGGTGCCGAGCACGTCGTCGTTCACGGATGCAGCCCTCCGCGTAGGACAAACGTTCACGGACACGGCGAGCGGTATCAGCGTTCGCCTCAACTCCATTTCGCCGACCGCCGCGAACGTGACCGTCGACGTGCGCTGAGCGTCATCATGGACACGGTGCGTGGGGCACGCGGCTGCCCCACGCACTGTTCGAGCTCAACGGCGCCGCGCGCCGCCGGTCGCGGTCCCCGCGGCGTCGCAGCCAATGGGCGCTTCGCAGGTGGGGATATCGCGCTTCTTGCACCGGGCTAGAGGCGCGAATCGTTTCTCGATGCGGGCGCTCGCGTTCGCGTCGGTGCAGGCGGAGCGAGCGACGGCGCCGTCGATGGACAAGAGCTCGAGCATCTCGTGGCAGCGCTCCTGGAACGTCGCGACGCCGAGCAGGAAGAGCGGGCGCATGATCCTGGGCTCGAAGGCGTAGCCTTGCGCCGTTTCGACTCCGGTTTCGGGGCGGTAGACCCACGCGCTCTGGAACGACGTCTCGATTTCCGGAAAGGTCGCCGCGATGCGCCAGGCGGAGCGGCCTTGGGCGGTTGGAACGCCCGGCTGGCGGCGACGGCAGAATGCTTCCGACGCGTCGGGCGTTGCGGATGGCGCGCTGTTCGTCGTCGCAAAGCTCGCGAACCGTTCTCGGCAGACGTGGTATTCGAGCATGCGGCGCTCGACCACGGCGAGCTCGGCGCGATCCGGTTCGGTCGCGCCGGGCAGGACGATACCGAGCGTCAGGGTACGCGTGAGCACGTCGAAGGCGTGGCGAGGCGCCGTCGCGGGCTCGGGTGCGAAGGGATAGTTCGAGAGCACCACGACGCGTTCGGCGCCGCGTTGCACGGCCTCGAGCATGGGAACGAGCGAGGCCACGCCGCCGTCGACGAACGGTCCGCGCCGCGTGCCGCTCCGGAGCGTGAGCTCGTCGACCGGCTCCGACATCACCGGCAGGACGATGGACGCGAGCAAGGCGTCGCGGCGGCCGCAGCCGACCATGGCGTCGGCGGGATCCTGATCGCTGAAGCCGAGCACGGTGCCGCGGCCGAGATCGACGGTGACACCCACGAGCTCGAGCGCATTGTTCTCGACTTCGGGCGTGATGACGCGGTCGAGCTTTTCCGCGACGCCGCTGAAGCGAACGACGCCGCGCGCGTCGTCAGCGAGCTTCCAGACGTACTCGTCGGGTGTGCAATAGAGATCCGCCTCGACGCTGCACGTGTAGCTCTCGAGCAAGAGCTCCATCGCCGCGCGCTCGCGACCCGGCGAAAAATAGAGATCGGTGAGCGCGCCGATGAGGGTTCCGGTGCTCGTTCCCACGACGAGATCGACTCGAGCGTTCGAGCAGCCTCCCGACGGCGCGCGGCGACACGCGGCAAGCACGTCCATCAGACGAAACACGAAACCCGCGGCGAAGGCGCCGTTTGCGCTGCCACCGCCGATGACGAGCGCGGTCGCCGGCCTCGCTCCCCGACTCCAGCGCCGTGCTGCGACGTAGTTGGCGGCGCGCCTCGCGCCGCGCGCGATTCCGGGTCCGAAGTCGGGAAGAGCCCCGCCGAGATTCCGACGAAACTCGACGAGTGCGGCGCCGAGCGCGCGGCCGTTCGCGAGGAAGCGCTCGGCGTCGACCTCGACTTGCTCGGCGTCGGTCGTCACGGGCGCCGAGGCGGGCAATGCCCAGCGCGCGGTCGCCGAGGCCGCCGGCGCCGAGAACTCCTGGTAGCACGCCGCCGCGCTACTCTCGCCGTGCGCGACGCGCTCGAGGCAACGCGTGAGATCGACGAGCGGGCTCGGATCGCGCGCGGCCGCTTCGAGCCAGGTCTGCACGAGCGCGGGTCGATAGTAGGCGTCGACCCATTGCCTCGCGACGAGCTCTTCGACACGTTCGTCGAGCTTCTGGCGGCGCGGCGCAGGCCCGGACGGCGTCAAGTTCTCGTTCAAGTGCTCGATCGCACCGCCCATCTTGAGGCCCCCGCATGCAGCGCCGAGCGCAAAGAGAGTCAGCCCCAGGCATTGCCAATCCACGAAACGCATGATTCCGCCCCGGCTATCGCGTCGGTTTCCGACCTCTGGTAGTCAAGTATGAACCCGAGTCCTCGTCTACCTCCAAGCCAACGGCAGCGATGAAACCGCCCGCGCTCGAAAATGCCTTCGGATTGTTGGAGCACGAATTCGCGGAGCGGGGCCTACCCGGGAGCTTGTTCGAGCGCGTTCAGCGTCCTTGGCTCTGGCGATCGGGGCGGCCGTGGTGGTCGCGGCGACACGACGCGGCGATGCGTGGTGTCGAGGTCGGCCTGCCGGTGTTGGAGGAGCGCTTCACCTCGGCGGATGGCGCGACCAAGGTCGTCGTGCGCTTCGGAAACGACCGCGTGGAAGCCGTGCACATGCCGCGCGACGTCGGCAACGGCCGCGTGACGTTGTGTGTCTCGAGCCAAGTGGGCTGCGCGATGGGGTGCGGCTTTTGCGCGACGGCGCGCATGGGTTTCGGGCGACACCTGAGCGCCGGCGAAATCGTCGCGCAGGTGCTCGCGGTCGTCGCCGAGCTCGGCCCGCGCCATCCCGGGGAGCTCACGCTGGTGTTCATGGGAATGGGCGAGCCGCTGCACAACCTGCCCGAGGTCGGGCGCGCCGTCGCCGTCTTGTGCGAACCCCGCGGTCTCGGACTTTCGCCGAATCGGATCACCCTCTCGACGTCGGGTCTCGTGCCGGAGCTCGATCGTCTCGGAACGCTCGCGCCGCGCCCCCTTTTGGCCGTGAGCCTGAACGCGACCACCGACGAGACACGCGGTCGGCTGATGCCCGTTGGTCGTCGCTATCCTTTGTCCGAGCTCTGCGCGGCGCTGACCCGATTTCCGGTACGCCCCCGCGAGCGCATCATGCTCGAGTACGTGCTGCTGCCCGGAGTAAACGACACGCCCGACGACGCGAAGCGCCTCGCCGCGTTCGGCGCGCGGTTCTCCCACCAGTTCAATCTCATTCCCTGGAACGCGCACCCGGGAGCCGAGTTTCGCTCGCCGACCGAGCTCGAGATCGACGCGTTCGCGAGCGAGCTCGTCGCCCACACGAAAGCCGTCGTCACGGTGCGCCGCTCGCGGGGGCGCGACGTCGGCGCTGCGTGCGGACAACTCGTCCGGGGGCCGTCGCGCCCCGCGGCGAGCCTGCCGTAGCGCGTCCGAGCAGGCGGTGCCCGTCGCGTTGGCAGTCGGTCGGGCAAGCGGTAGATCTACCGGACATGGTGAACGAGAAAGAACGAGCACCCATCCACCTGGCTCCCGGCGCGGGGCGCACGTACGCGATGGGCCCGGTGAGCGCCGTCTTCAAAGCCGACGGCGACGAGACGCGAGGGCGTTACTCGATCTCGGAGTGGTGGCTCGAGCCGTACACCCGCGGCCCCGGCGAGCATTCGCACGAGGAAGACGACGTTTTCTTCGTGCTCGAAGGGACCATGAGCTTCTTCGTGGGGAGCGACTGGATCGACGCTCCGAAGGGCTCGTTCGTGGTCGCCCCCGGCGGAACGCGCCACGATTTCGAGAACCGCACGGCCGAGCGCGCGGGCGTGCTCAACTTCTCGGTGCCCGGCGACTTCGAGCCGCACATGGCAGGCATTGCCGAGTGGTTTCGCGCGCGCGCGGCAGCCGATGCGCGAACGCAGAATGCACCCCCCAAGACGCGGGAGTAGGGGCAGTCGCACCCGGTGAACGCGTTCGTTCGTCGGGCGGCCGTATCGGGGGCGGCTCCGCCGTGCCCGCGGCGCGGTAGGCTCGCGTTCGTCATGCCGTTCGAGCTTCGCGTTCTCACGGCTGCCGACCAGGCAGCGTACAACGAGTTTTTCGCGCGCGGTGCCGCGGTGCACCCGACGCTTTTTCGCATCCATCCCGAGGATTTTCGAGAGCAGCCGCTTGCGACCCAAGCGAGCCACGACGCCGCCACCGTGCTCGCGCATGACGGCGCTCGCTGGCTCGGGGTCGGAACGATCGAGCGCGAGCACGACCGCGCCAAACGGCGGCACGTCGCGTGGATCGTGCGCATGCTGGTCGTCGAGCAGAACGCGGGCGTCGGCCGCGCCGTGCTGCGCGCGTTGAAGGAGCGAGCGCTCGCGATGCCGGGAGTGGACAAGGTGAACCTCACGGTCGCCGCGCACAATGCGGCCGCCGTCCACCTCTACTCTTCGGAAGGGTTCGCCCCCTTCAGTCGCGAGCAGGACGCGTTTCGCGCGGGCGAGACACGCGTCGAAGAGCTCACCATGAGCTGCCGGGCGAGACCCTGACACGATCGCCAGGGGGTCGTGCCAGGTTGAGCGCGTCAATCGCGCGACGTCGCATGGAATTGCGACACTCGAGTTTTGGCTCGGAAAATGCACTGGCGAGCGAGCGGGAGATTCGACATGAACGATTCGACTTTGAGGGTTCGAGTGGGCAGCGGGCTCTTGGTCTCGTTCCTCGCCGGAGCGGGTGGGTGCTCCGCGTCCGACGAGCCGGAGTGGCAATTCGACCAAGCGGACATGGAATCCGCGGTGTTCGGTACGTGGACGGGAACCTACACGCCGTTCGACGGTTCCGAAGTGCCCCTCACGCTCCAAATCCGTTCGAGCGACGAGAAGGCGCGAAGCCTGAGCTGCGGCAGCCGGAGCTTCTCCGAGACTCGAGGAACTGCCGGACTCTCCGTCCGGTGCTACGAGTCGACCACGCTCGCGCTCTCCGGCACGCTCACGCTCGGCGGGGTTTCCGAACCGCAGGAGCTCGACGGCTATTTCGAAGTCGCCGGCACGTCGTTCGACAGCGGCTACCTCGACGTGAGCCAGCGCGACGCGCTCGCGAACTCGCTCGAAGCGACGTATCGAAACGGGCGGTGGTCGGACTGTCGGTTGCTCGCTTCCTACGCGGTGAACGGCAGTTGCACGCTGGACGAACGCGTCGAGTAGCCGGAGCAACGCGAGCGTGGCGGCGCGCTCCCGTCTCCTTGACCGCGATCCGTCGAATCCGCGTCAGCCCGTCGCTTCGGGCACGCGCCGTACTTCGATCGTCATGGAAACGGGCGAAACGTTTTCGTACGAGCGTTCTCCGGCGAAGGCCCGAGTGTGGTGTTCGGTCCACCAAGCGCGCGCGGCCTCGGGCGTCCAGGGATCCGCGTGGGCGCAGGCATCGAGTCGAACCTCGAGATCGCGAGCCGTTTGGGGGCGCGACGCGGCGTCCTTCGAGAGGCAATCGAGAATCAAGCGTTCGAGCGCCGCGGGGATGGGTCGGCCGCTGCGCTCCGACGGCGGCACCGGGGGCGTATGGAGGTGATGGCTGCACACTTCGACGACGGTCTCGCCTTCGAAGACGTGTTTTCCGGTGACGAGGTAGTAGCCGATCGCTCCGACGGCGTAGAGATCGGTCCGGCCGTCGACGTGCTTCGGATCGCGGATGGATTCGGGCGCCATGTATTGCGGCGTGCCGCTGATGGCATCGGCGTTGGTGAGCTTTATGTCGTCCCGATTCATGTCCTTCACGAGCCCGAAATCGAGGAGCTTCACGCCCTCTGCGACGCCGCCGAAGGAGTGGGGCAAGAACAGCACGACGTTGGCCGGCTTGATGTCGCGATGAATGAGCCCGACGCCGTGCGCCTGGACCAGCGCCGACGTGACGGAGCGGAGGACGTGCACCGCACGCGCAGCGGGCATCGCGCCGCTCTTCTCGATCGCGGCGTCGAGCGTCACGCCGTCGATGTACTCCATGGCGTAGTAGAAGATGCCGTCGACCGTGTGCCCGTAGTCGAAGATCGTGACGATGTTCGGGTGATTGAGGCGCGCCGTCTGCCGCACCTCGGCCTCGAAGCGCTTGAGATTCTCGGCGCCGGCCCGGCCCGGCAGCAAGAGCTTCACCGCCGTAGGGCGCTGCAGCATGGCGTGTTTGGCGCGATAGACGACGCCCATGCCGCCCTCGCCCAGCTTTTTCTCGAGCTGGTATTGGCCGAGGCGCTTCGCGTTGCGAACGTCGCGGCGAAGGCCGTAAATGACCTTCGACGTACCCGCGCTGAGAAACACGGTGAGGAGCCACCACGCCGCCGTGTTCATCGCGATGGCCTGCGCCAGCCGCTGTGGCGTCGGATCGCGCGCTTCGGGATCGGAAGCGACCCACACGGCGACCGCGCGTTCGTCGTGGAAGGCGAAGTACATCGAGACCACGAGCTCGGCGCCGACCGCGACGGCGAGAAAGAAGCTCCGTCGCGCCGAGCTCGGCACCCATACCGCGCGCGCCATCATGACGAACGTGAGAGAGAGCAGAAGAATGTAGTCGGGCCGCGCGCCGGGGGTAATCGACGCGGCCATGAGCCCGCTCGCAACGACGCCCGAGAGGAGCCCGAGCGTTTCCGCGGTCCGGATCGCGCGCTCCCCGAAGTTGCCGATGCGACAGGTGACCCATACCCCGAAGAAGCAGAGCGCGGCGACGAGGTGGTACCACCAGGAGCGGTCGAACTCTCTGAGCTCGCCGGACGCGAGCGCGTAGACGGTTCGATAGGCGAGGAAGAAGCCGTAACAGGCGGCGCCCACGGCGCCGAACGCGCCCACCCGACGCTGCAGAAACGACCGCTCGTCTTCCGTTAGTGGTTCGCTCTTGCTCAGCATCGCGGACTTACGAGGCGGCTCCGGGGCTCGAGCCGCGTATCCTAGTCGAATGCCGCCCGATTTCGCGCAAGTGCGTGCCGCCGGCGAACGCGCTGATTCCCCGGTGCGGAGCGGCGGCCGCGCTGCCACGGGCGGCTCCCACCGGTTCGAGCTAGCCGGCCCGGCTTTTGGGCAAGATGTTGTAGCGGCGCCGGAGCTCCGCGACGGGTACGGCGGCGACCTCCCAGTAGCTCCATCCGTCGGTGAGATCGACGTTCATCGCGGCGCCGCGCTCGAGCGCTCCGAGGGCGCGCTCGACGTCGAAGTAGCCGCGTTCTGCCTTGCTTCCCGGAGTCATGCGGATGCCGACGTGGAACTGCAGGAGCACGAACAGCACGAACGTGAACGGCTCTCGTGCGCGGCATCCGGCGCTGAAGCACGCGACTTCGATCTCGCTCGCCGGATCGGTGCCGTAGTCGGCGAGGACGTGCGTCATGTCGTGGTAGACGATGATGTCGGAGAGCGCGCCGCGTTCGCCGGGCATAGGCCAGCCGTTCGTCTCGAGGTAGCGCAAGTATTCGCGGCCGAGCGTGCCTTCGGGGAGCGTGCGCCACTTCGCGAAGCGCTCGGCAAGCTCGGGGTTTTCGAACCTCCCGACGTTCGCCCGTGCGAAGCGTAAGATTTCGACGAAGCCGTTCTCGGCGACGCGCTCGCGTAGCTTGTCGACCGCCCAGAAACGGCGGAGCACGTCGATGCGGAGCGCCCAATACTCGCGTCGCGCGAGGCGCTCGAGATTCCGCACGGCGCTTTCCTCGACGCCGAACGCATGAGCGAAGGCGTCGATGACGCGCGCTTCCACGGCCGTGCCCTGCCCGTCGATCAGCGAAAAGACGACGAGCGCACACAGAATCTGACGCCGGATCTGCGGATCCGAGACGCGGCGAGCAACGGCGAAAGGGTTCTGCGGCTCGACCACGTCGATGTCGTGCGCCGTCTCGAAGACGCGCTGCACGCCTGCCAACATCTCGCGCTCGGCGGGCTCGAAGTACGGCCGCTCGTAGAACGCAAGGTACTTCATGGCGCCGATCCCCGCGCGCACCTGTTCGGTGTTCGGTCTTTGAAACTGCATGAACCCTTCGTTTGCGAGCGCCATGCCAGCGAAAAATGCCGAGAAATGTGCCGCTCGCAGCGGCGGAACGCGCGCGGTCGTCCGTTTGCGGACACTCGTACGGTGAGGGCGCGCGCTTCCCCGCGCGGCCCGCGCTTGACACTGCGACGGCAGCGCCTATGACCCGTTCATGCTGCGAGATCCCCTGGGGCGGCTGCGCGCGCTCGGCTTGAGCGAAGCCGTTTCGTTCTTGTTGCTGCTCGGCGTGGCCATGCCGCTCAAGTACTGGGCCGGGTATCCCTCGGCCGTCCGCGTCGTCGGTTGGGCGCACGGCGTTCTCTTCATGGCGTACGGGTGGGCGCTCTTCGAAGCGGCGACGGAGCGCGGTTGGCCGTGGTCGAAGAGCGCGAAGTTTTTCGTCGCCGCGCTCGTTCCGTTCGGTCCGTTCGTCACGGACCGCGCGCTACGCGAAGAAAGCGCAGGCGGTCGGAAGCCCGAGCTCGGCTGACGGCTGTCCCGTGCGCGGCGATGACGCCGAGACTCACCAGGTTACGTCGGGAAAAGGGGGCCCGGGGCGAGCGAACAGGTAACCTTGCAGGAGGTCGCAACCGAGCTCGATCAGGGTATCGCGCTCGGCAACGGTCTCGACCCCCTCGGCGACGATGTGCATCCCCATTTCGTGGCAGAGCCTGGTCATGGCGCGGATGATCTTCTGCTTGATGGGGCTTTGGTCCACGTCGCGGGTGAGGGACATGTCGACCTTCACGATGTCCGGCTCGAGCACGGCGAAGCTCGTAAGTCCGGCGAAGCCCGCGCCCAGATCGTCGATTGCAATGCGGTAGCCTCGCGACCGGAGGATGCCGACGCGGGCGCGTACATCGGCGATGCGTTCGAGCGGAGCTCGCTCCGTAATCTCCAGCACGACGCGATCGGCGATGGGTGCGAGCGGGGAGTGTGGCGCGGTGAGCTCGGGATCCAAGAGATCGCGAGGGTGCAGGTTCAAGAAGAGGAGCCGCGACCGGGGTTCTCCCTGGAACAGGTCGGCGGCCCAGCTGCGAACGAGGCGTCCCACGTCGAACAACGCGCCGAGCCGTTCCGCCGCGCCTATCACGTCGAGCGGCCCGGGGAGGGCGGGCTCCGCGCTCCGCATCAGCGCTTCGTGCGCGACGACCGACCGATCGGCGACCGACACGATGGGCTGAAAAACCACGGACAACGCGGCGAGCGCATGCTGGAACGTCACCTCGAGCCCGACGCGGTCGGACGGGCCGACGACGCCGGCGAGCCCGAGCGCTTCACGCTTGATGCGCGCGAGGCGGTAGAGCTGCGAGGCCTGCCGGACCGTGCCGCGTAGGGCGTCGGGCTGAAACGGCTTCGTGAGGTAGCGAAAAACGCCGTGCTCGATGGCTTCGGCCGCGCTTTCCACCGTCGGGCGTCCGGTGAGGAGCACGACGGGCAGATCGGGATCGTACTCCCGGATGGCGCGGAGCAAATCGAGCCCCGTCATGCCGGGCATGGTGATATCGGTCACGACGACGTCGACGCCGCCGCTCCGAACGCGCGCGACGGCGTCGTTTCCGTTGCTACAGGCCGCAAGCTTCGCGGTCCCATCGAGCGCGCGCT
The DNA here is from genome assembly GCA_036374535.1 of Polyangiaceae bacterium. Classification (GTDB taxonomy): domain Bacteria; phylum Myxococcota_A; class Polyangia; order Polyangiales; family Polyangiaceae; genus PMG-095. Next base: position 11,756 of record DASUTR010000601.1, on the reverse strand, counting down.
CGAGCATCTTGAGCACCGTTGGGCTGTCGTCGACCAAAACGACGGTGCCGACCTCGGCCTTCTCGCCGTCTCGAACCCGAATCCTCGTATCCGTATCCAGCATGCGGCGTCCCTTCCTTCGATGCTTCCCGCCCCGCGCCCGGTCGCGCGTGGATTGCCGAGTATGGCACGAAACCGCGAGCTTTTCGCGCTCTTCACTTCGGCCCCCCTCTGGAGCCGCGCCATACGCTTTTAGGGCTTCGTACGAGTTCGGTCGTCAGGGCACGAACTGACCGCACTCCGCCGTACATTCGAAGAGGGCGCCCGTGCACGATTCGTCATCGATGCAGGCGTCGCACTCTTCGAGCTCGGCTTCCTTCTCTTCGTCGGGCGTGGCCTCGTCTTCGCAACGATCGGTACAGGCTTCGACATCGTAGTCTTCGTCGAAACAATCGGAGTAGCGCTGGCAGACATCGCCGCAGGTGATGCTGTTCGTGATTTCGTCGGCTTCGTCGCTGCAGGCGACGATGGTGGAAAGAGAGAGACCGAACAGCGCGAAGAGAGTGGGGCGAAACACATTCATGGGGAGTTCTCCGAAATGGTAACAAGAGCAAGGGTCGTGCCGCCCCTGGCTGTCGCAGGGTCCACGGAATGGCATGCGCGACGTTCCCTTGGGGCAGCTTGCCTCGCCGGGGCATTCGCCACCGTCGAATCGCGCGTGCCTCTTCGAGCTTGGCGTGGCTGCGTCGCCGAACTCGACGAGTGACGCGATCTGGCATGCACCGTGCACTCGGGTTTCCACCCGCGTGGCCGTTACGGAGCGTGCATGAGCAGCGAGAGTTATCACGAACCCATCGAGCTTCTTTCGGAAAGAACGAAGAACCTGCACCGAGCCATCGTCTCACTCAAGGAAGAGCTCGACGCGGCCGACTGGTACCAGCAACGCGCCGAGGCGTGCACCGACGACGAGCTTCGCGCGATCCTCATTCACAACAAGAACGAAGAGATCGAGCACGCCATGATGACGCTCGAGTGGCTGCGGCGCGTGGACGCGGTGTTCGCCGCGAACATCGAGACGTACCTCGGCTCGAGTGGGCCCATTACCGAGGTCGAGCGGCGCGCCGAGGAAGCCGCGCTCGCGCGGGGGCAAAGCGACCCCTCGCCGACGCTCGGGGTCGGCAGCCTGAAGGGCGTGAAGTAATGGACCTTCTCAAACGAGAAATCGCGCCGATCACTGCCGAGGCGTGGAAGCAGATCGACGACGAGGCTCGCCGCGTGCTGAAGCTTCACCTTGCGGGCCGAAAGCTCGTGGATTTTTCGGGGCCGCACGGCTGGGAGCTCGGCGCCGTCAACACCGGGCGCCTGAAGCGCATCGAGACGGCGCCCGTCGAGCAGGTCGGGCACGCCATTCGCGACGTGCGGCCGCTCGTCGAGCTCAGGTCATCGATGGAGCTCGCGACGCTCGAGCTCGACTATGCCGCTCGCGGTGCCACGGATCTCGATCTCGACGCCGTGATCGCGACGGCGGAGCGCAGCGCGCGCGCCGAGGATTCCGCGATCTTTCACGGCTTCGCGGAGGGCGGCATCACGGGCATCATCGGAGCGTCGCCGCACGCGCCGATCGACGTCACGTCCAACATCGAGTGGCCGCGCGCGGTCAGCACGGCGAAAGAGACGCTGCGGCTCGCCGGCGTCGACGGACCGTACGCGCTCGCGCTCGGCCCGCGTGCGTACGCGGAGCTCACGGCGGAAAGCGAAGACGGCTACCCCCTGCGCAAGCGCATCGAGGGGAGCCTGATCGACGGCCCGATCGTTTGGGCATCGGTCCTCGAGGAGGGCGCGGTGCTGCTCTCGACCCGTGGCGGGGACTACGAGCTTACGGTCGGCCAAGACTGGTCGGTGGGGTACTCCGCGCACGATCGGACGAAGGTCGAGCTCTACCTCACCGAGACGTTCACGTTCCGCGTGCTCGAAGCGACGCCGGCCATCTTGCTGCGGCGCGCGCCCGGTTGACGGTCATTTCCCTTTCGGGCATTCGCCGTTGGCGCGAATGGCCACTCCCGCGCTCGCAGCGGTGCACGCGTTTCCGTGCGTCTTTCCGTCGCAGCCGCAGACGGGCCGATAGTCCCTCGTGCACATCTCGGGACGCTTGGTGCAGACGCCGCCGGAGTCCGTCTCGCCGCAGCTCGACTTGTAAGCGCAGTAGAGTCCGGCGGCGCATTCGCCGCGCACACCACGCGTGCCGCACGTCTGGCCCTCGGCGAGGCTTTCGGCCGGCGCCGTGTCGGCCGGCGGCGCCGCGCACTCGCCCTTTCTTCCGACCGAAATTCCTTCCCGCGCGGCGTAGCAGGCGTTCGGGTACGTCTTGTCGTTGCAGCCGCAGACGGGTGCAAACTCCTCGGTGCACATTTCGGGCACGCGCGTACAGGTTCCCGTCTGGTCGGCTGCACCGCACGCAGCGTCGAGCGGGAACGAGCAGTACAGGCCCGGCTCGCAAGCGAACCCGGCGATGCCGCCGCAGATGCCGCCCGCGGGGTTCGTCTTGCCCGGAGCTCCGGCCGGGGAGGTCGCGCCTGCGGGATCCGGGCTGGCCGCCGGTGAAGGCGCCGAACCGGGCGCGGGCTCGCTGGGCGGAGTGGAGGCCGCACAGGCGAGTAAGAACGAAACGATCGGAATGGCGAGAAAACGAACACGAGCGAGCATGGGCTTCGAGGCTAGCACCGTTGTCGTCCGTGGATTTGGTACGCTGCCGGCTCTTCGATGGCGATCCGTTGCAACAACTGCGGCGCCCCGGTTCCGGCTCCGACGGGTGACACGGGTTACGCCACGTGCACGTACTGTGGGACGGCGGTTGCGCTTCCGGCGCGCGGGGCCCCGAGGTCGAGACCGATCCCTTCGGTTTCGGCGGCGCCGGAGTCCCCATCGCCTGAATCCGAGCGAGCTTCCGGGCGGCGGTCGGGCTCGCCCTCGGCTCCGGCGATCATCGGAATCATCGCGGCGGTCGCGTTGCTCGCCGGTGTGCTCTGGAAAACGGTCGGACCGGGCGCGGCGAAGCTCGAGAGCGAGACGGCGAGCGCGAACGTCGCACCGAACCAAGCACCAGGCTCCGTCGAGCGGGGCAAGCCGGCGACCGAGTCGATTCAGCCGCCCGGCGAAAGGGCCGGCGAGCCCGCGGTTCGGCCCGCCGCGCCGGGTGCACGCAGCGAACCGCGCGCCGGAGCGAAGAGCGCGCAGGTCCCCGCGCGGCCGAGCGCCTCGTCCGCCTTCGCCCCCGTGTCGCCGGCGTCACCGACGACGCAGCCGTCTCGACCCACGCCCGGTCCGGCGCCCGCCGCCCCTGAGGCGCCCGTCGTTCCGAAGAACGCACGAGCCTTCATCGGCAACGTGACCGCGCAGGGGCCGTACCCGCTCTCCGAGATCGCCTCGAAGCTTCGCTCGATCACCGGCCAGGTCCAGGCGTGTTACGCGAAGCACCTTCTCGAAAAGCCGAACGAGTCGGGAACGCTCGACATGGGTTTTTCGATCAGCAGTGGGCAGGTTCGCGGCGCCGGAGCGCAGAACCCGCTCTTCACCGGAAACCTCGTCGGGTGCGTCAATCGCTCGTTCACCGGCATGAGCTTTTCGAGCGACGCGGGCACGACGCAAGTGCGCTGCGTCGTGACGCTGTCGAACCAGTAGCGGTGCCGGGTTTGGCCGCGAGTCAGAAACGCTGCTCGGTCGCGATGCTACGCTCGAGCGATGCGCTGGCTTCTGGTTTCGGTGCTCTTCGGCGCGATGGGCTGTGCGACCGACGACGACAGCGGCTTCGACCCCGACTACTGTCCCCCCGTCGAGGAGTGGAACGCGGAGTGGGTGGCGTTCGAGAGCGAGGTCGCAAATCTCGTGGACCAGCGGCGGAGTGAAGGGGGGACGTGCGGGAGCGAGTCGTTCGGACGCGCGGCTCCGCTCGCCGTCGATGCGGCGCTGCGCTGCGCGGCGCGCAATCACTCGCGCGACATGGCGACTCGCGGCTTCTTCGCTCACGAAAGTCCGGACGGCGAGAAGCCCGAAGATCGCATCACCCGGGCGGGTTTCGAATGGAGCGCGATCGGCGAAAACATCGCGCAGGGACAGCGCACTCCGGCCGCGGTCATGGAGGCGTGGATGGCGAGCCCCGGCCATTGCGCGAACATCCTCGACCCCCGCTTCGATTTCATCGGTGTCGGGTACGACGGCGACGGCGCCTTCTGGACGCAGACGTTCGGCGCGCACTGAGCTCGTCGTAGACGCGCCGCCGTCGTGGCCGCCGTTTCGCGGCGGCTCACGACGGGAGCGCGGCGGACAGGTCACGCGCGAAGCGGTCGAGGGCGTTCCAGTCCGTGTATTCGTAGTCGCGTGAGGTGTCGGTGTCGCCTCCTTCCTTTTCGCTGATGCGGCGCATGACGAACCGCACGAGGAAATTGTACTTCGAGTAGGGCAGGGCGCCGGCGGCGAGCTCGACGCGTCTCGGGCGCCAGCCGGTCTTCGCCACGAACTTCTCGACGACGGCGAGCGTCTGAGCGCGGCCGTCGTGAACGCGGCTCAGGACCGCGAGGCCGACGGAGAGGAACGCCGAGGGAACGCCTTCGAGAAAGGCGCGGTGCTCACGCACGAAGCGTACGATCGAACGCGGATAGCCGCTCGCGTGAATGGGCGCGCAAACGACGGCGGCCCGGAAATGCGCGAGGTCCGCCGGAACGCGCTCGTGATCGGCGTCGAAGAGCTCGGCAACGTGACCTTTGTCGCGCAGGGCCTGCGCGAGGTAGCGCGCGATCTTTCCGGATTGTCCCTCTTTGGTGGCGTAGGCGACGAGGACGTGGGCCATCGGGTTCTCGCCGAACGAAGATGCAAAGCCGGTGCCGCGGCACGCTCGCGCGAGCGGCTCGACGGTGCCTCTGCCGCCCGCCACGAAACGTAGAATTGCGTTCCGCCGTCAGCCGCCTGCAGGATTTGCGCGAGCTCAGACGGGTCGAACGGCGGCGGCGAACGCGTCCGCCGGTGCGGCGTTCAAGACCTCGTGCTTGCGGACGCCGCCGCGTCTCGCCATCGTGACGCCGTAGCGGAGCACGCCGAGCCCTCGCGTCGAGTGAGCATCGACCGAGATCACGAAAGGGATCTTGCGCTCGCGGACGGCTGCCATCCACGCGGGCGGTAGGTCGAGGCGGTGGGGATCGGCGTTCACTTCGACCGCGCCGCGCGAGCCGGCGAGCGCATCGAGGATCGCGGGGACGTCGCAATCGATCGGCTCCCGATGATTCAGGATGCGGCCGAGCGCGTGGCCCCAGATCTTGAAGAACGGGAGCGACAACGCGCGCGTGATGCGGCTCGTCATGGCCGCGCGATCCATGCGGTGGCGCGAGTGGATGCTCGCGATGAGCACGTCGAACCGTTCGAGCACGGAGTCGGGGAAATCGAGGCTTCCGTCGGCAAGAATGTCCGATTCGGTGCCCCTCAGAATGCGAATGGGAACTTCTTCTTGAACTTGCGCAATCTCGTCCCACTGCTCCTTCAGCCGGTCGAGCGTGACGCCGCGGGCGTAATGAGCGCTCGGGGAGTGGTCGGTGATCGTGATGTACTGCATGCCGAGCGCGTGGGCGGCGAGCGCCATCTCGCGAATGTCGTTCTTTCCGTCGGAGTAGGTGGTGTGACAGTGCACCATGCCGAGTACGTCCGAGGCGTCGAGCAGATCGCGAAAGTCGCCCTGCGCGGCTTCGTCGAGCACACCCGCCCCGGCTCGGAGCTCGGGAGGCACGACCGCGAGCCCGGCCGCTCCGTAGAGCGCCTCTTCGCTCGAGAAGGCCGTGTCTTGCAGCGAAACGCCGCGCGAAAGGGCTCGCCGCTCGACGCCGTCGACGTGCTCGGCCGTCCCCGTTGCGCGGAACAGCGCGGTGCCGGCGCCCTCCGCGTCCGCGCCCCGCAGCGTGAGGGTCACGCCCCGCGTGAGGTACGCGAGGCGTTTTCCCGCGTCCACCCGCAAGACCTGGCGCAGCGTCGTCAGGTGCGCCAGGGCTCGCTCGAGGTCTCCGACGACGACGAACTCGAGCTCGCGCAGCGTCTCGTCGCCACGGCGGAGCGCTCCGGCGGGCTCGGCACGTTCGGCGACCTCGAGCAGCCGTTTTTGGACCAGCGCCGAGAGCTCGAGCGCTGCGGCGAGCAGAAGCGGCTCCGGCGTCTCGTCCCGCTTGAGCCACGCGTCACAATTCGCGAGCAAGCGCGCTTCGGTCTTGTCGCCGAAGCCCTTGAGCGGCCGAACGCGCCCTTCGGCGCAAGCAGCGCGAAGCTCCGCCACGGAGCGGATCCCGAGAGCCTCGCTGAGCGCGCGAATGCGGCGCGTCGTCAGCCCTTTCACTTGCACGAGCTCGCTCACGCCCGGGGGCGCCTCGCCGCGGAGTTTCGTCAAGAGCTCGGAGCCGCCCGAGTTCCAAATCTCCTCAATCTGGCGCGCGGTCGCCGAGCCGATCCCCTCGAGCTCCTCGAGGCGCTTTTGCTCGATGAGCGGACCGAGCTCCCCTCCGAGCGTGTTGACGATTTCCGCAGCTCTCCGGTAGGCGAGCGCTTTGAAGCGTGAGGCGCCCAGAAACTCGTAGAGCGCTGCGAGCTCATCGAGACCGAGGGAGACCTGGCGCGCGTCCTGCACGTTACGAAGTCTGCCCGATGGCGCTGCTCCCCGCCGTACAGAACACCGTCACTGCACGAGTTCTCCGAGGGGCCCCCTCAGTGGGGGCTGGCCGGCGGTTGCCCTTGCCGTGGCGGGCGCCTGGCCTTACGAGAGCCCCTATGTTTGCGGCATCATTGCTCCTTCGCGCGCGACGCCTCGTCGTCGTCGCGGGCATGGGGCTCTTGGGCTGCGAGGCGCGCGCAGAGAAGCCCGCCCCCGTGGCGCCGCGCGAGGTCGAGCTCCTGACGGTCGAGCGGCGGACCGTGCGCGACACGGGAGAATACCTCGCGAACGTCGTTTCGAGGCAGAGCGTCAGCATCGTCCCGCAGGTGAGCGGGTACGTGAAGCGGATCCTCGTGAAGCCGGGACAAGAGGTGAAGGTCGGTGACGTGCTCGTCGAGCTCGATTCGCGAGCGGAGCGAGCCGCGCTCGACAGCGCGGACGCGCAGGAGCGCGCGGCCGCGTCCGCCGAAGAGCTCGCCCGGCGCACGGCCGAGCGCACGCGCTCGTTGAGCAAGGAAGGTCTCGTCAGCGGGCAAGAGCTCGACCGCGCCGAGGCCGAAGCAGAAGCCGCGCGGGCGCAGCAGCGGGCGGCCGCGGCGCGCGCGGCCGAGCAACGCGTCGGCGTCGGATTTCACGTGGTTCGGGCGCCGTTCGCGGGAATGGTCGGCGACGTCGTCGCGCGCATCGGCGACTTCGTCACCGCGTCGGCGCCGCTCACGAGCATCACGCAGGGCAGGACGCTCGAGCTTGCCATTCGCATTCCGCCCGAGCGCGCTCGCCTCGCGCGCCCCGGTACGCCGGTGGAGGTGCTCGACGCCGGGGGCAAGGTCGTCGTCACGACGACCCTTTACTTCGTCGCTCCCGAGGCCGATCCGAGGACGCAGCTCGTCGACGTGAGCGCGATTTTCCAGAACACCGTGGGGCTGCGTCCGAGCGAAATGGTGCGGACCCGCATCGTCTACGGAACGAGCCAGGCTCTGCAGGTCCCGGTGCTGTCGGTCGTCCGGCAAAGCGGCCAAGCGTTCGTGTACGTGGTCGAGCAGCGCTCGGGCGCGCCCGTCGTGGTACGGCGCCCGATCGCGCTGGGGCTCTTGTCGGATCAGAGCTACGTCGTCGAAAAAGGCCTCGCGCCAGGCGACCGCATCGCCACGTCGTCCCTCCAATTTCTACGCGACGGCGCGCCCATCAAGCCGAAGGCGGCCACGTCGGACGCCGGAGTGCGCTGAACGCGAGGAGCGGCGCGCGTGTTCGTCGATTTTTTCATCAAGCGCCCCATTTTCTCGGCGGTCTGCTCGATCATCGTCGCGCTCGTCGGGCTCCTCGCGATCCCGACCCTTCCGATCGCGCAGTATCCGGACCTCGCGCCCCCGCAGGTCACCGTCACGAGCACCTACGTCGGCGCGAGCTCGGACATCGTCGAAAGCGCCGTGACGATTCCCCTCGAGCAAGAGCTGAACGGCGTCGAGGGCATGCGCTACATCACCTCGTCGAGCGGAAACGACGGCGTTTCGACCATCACCATCACCTTCGAGTCGACCCGCAACATCGAGGTGGCTGCCGTCGACGTGCAAAACCGCGTGAGCCGCGCGGCGGCGCGCTTGCCGGCGCAGGTGAATCAGACGGGCATCGTCGTCAACAAGGCGTCGAACCAGCTGCTCTGCAGCTTCGGGCTCTTCAGCCCCGACGACCGCTACGACACGAGCTTTCTCTCGAACTACGCGGACGTGAACCTGAAGGACCCGCTGAAGCGCATTCGCGGCGTGGGCGAGGTACGCATTTTCGGCGAGCGCAAATTCTCGATGCGTCTCTGGCTCGATCCCACGGAGCTTGCACGCCGCCGCCTGACCGCCCAAGACGTCATTCGCGCGCTCCAAGAGCAGAACCTCCAAGTCGCGGCGGGACAGGTCGGTCAGCCGCCCTCGCTTCCCGGGCAGACGTACCAGGTGGCCGTCCGCGCCAAAGGCCGCCTCATCGAGCCCGAAGAGTTCGACGACATCGTGATTCAGCGCGGTGCGAGCGGAGAGGTCGTGCGTATCCGCGACGTGGGCCGGAGCGAGCTCGGCGCCGAAAACTACGGGCAGCTCATGCGTTTCGGCGGCAAGGCCGCGGTGGGCATCGGCATCTTCCAGCTGGCCACCGCCAACGCGCTCGACGTGCGTGACGCCGCCTACGTGGAGATGGAGCGGCTGTCGAAGGCGTTTCCCCCCGGCCTCGTCTATCGCCCCGGCACGGATACGACGCTTGCCGTGCGCGCTTCGATCGACGAGGTCACGACGACGCTCGTCGAAGCGATCCTCCTCGTGATTCTGGTGATTTTCGTGTTCCTGCACGGCTTTCGCAGCGTGCTCATCACGGCGCTCACCCTACCGGTTTCGCTCGTCGGCACCTTCGCTTTCGTCAAAGCTTTCGATTTTTCGATCAACACGCTGACGCTCTTCGGGCTCACGCTCGCGACGGGTCTCGTCGTCGACGATGCCATCGTCGTCATCGAAAATATCGAGCGCCTCATGCGCCAGCGCAAGCTCTCGGCGTTCGACGCCGCGCGCGCGAGCATGCGCGAGGTTTCGAGCGCCGTCATCGCGATCTCGGTGGTGCTCGTCGCCGTGTTCGTGCCCGTCGCGTTCTTTCCCGGGACCACGGGCGCCATCTATCGGCAGTTCGCGCTCACGATCGCCGCTTCGGTGGGTCTCTCGACGTTCTGTGCGCTGACGCTGACACCGTCGCTGAGCGCGCTTCTCCTGCGCGAGCACACCGGCGAGAAATGGTTCTTGTTTCGCAAGGTGGACCAGGGCCTCGACGGGCTCCGCGACTTCTACAGCCGCGTGCTCGGTCGCCTGCTCCGCCATCAGTTCGTCGTGCTCACGGCGTTTCTCGCGTGTCTCGCCGGTACGGTGGTCCTGTTTCGTTCGGTGCCGACCGGATTCATCCCCGACGAGGATCAGGGCTACCTGATCTCGACGGTCCAGGGGCCGGAGGGAATGTCGCTCGCCGAGACCGAGAAGGTGATGCGCAAGGTCGAGTCGGTGCTCCTCGCCCAGCCCGAAGTGCGCGGCATGTTCGCGATCGGCGGTTTCTCGCAGCAGGGCACGGGTCCGAACATCGCGCAGATCTTCAGCATGCTGAAGCCGTGGGACGAGCGGTCCGAAAAGGACCAATCCGTCGCGGCCATCGTCGAGCGGCTCCGAAAGCCGTATGCCGCCATCGGCGAGGCTCGCGTGATGCCGTTCCAGCCGCCCGCGATCCGCGGCGTCGGCACGCTCGCGGGGTTCCAGTTCGTGGTCGAGGATCGCTCGGGCACGCGCTCGCTCGACGAGCTTTCTGCCGTCGTCGACGCCCTGGTCGGAAAAGCGTCCAGGGACGCGAGCCTGCGCGGCGTCTTCACGACGTTTACCGCGTCCACGCCGCTACTCGACGTGGACGTCGATCGTCAAAAGGCGAAATCCCTCGGCGTTCCGGTCGACCAGGTCTTCTCGACGCTCCAGCTCTTCATGGGGAGCCAGTACGTGAACGACTTCAACTACGCGAGCCGCACGTACCGCGTCTATCTCCAAGCCGACGCGCAGTTTCGCGACAACCCGCGCGACATCGGCGCCTTCTACGTCAGGAGCGAGGGGGGCGAGATGATGCCGCTCGAGTCGCTCGTCACGGTGACGCCGACGACGGGAGCGCAAACCATTCGCCACTACAATCTATTTCGCTCCGCCGAAATCAACGGACAGCCCGCGCCGGGCGTCGCGTCGGGCGAAACGCTCGCCATCATGGAGCGGCTTGCCGCCGAGGGCCTGCCCGAGGGGATGAGCAGCGAGTGGACCGGGGTCAGCCTCGAGCAGAAGGAAAGCGGCCGGCAGACGTTGGTCATTTTCGGCCTCGGTCTCCTGTTCGTGTTCCTCGTGCTTGCGGCCCAGTACGAGAGTTTTCTCTTGCCGTTCGTCGTGATCCTGTCGGTGCCGCTCGCGATTCTCGGCGCGCTCGGCCTGCAGGTCAGCCGTGGTTTCGCGAACGACGTCTTCTGCCAGATCGGGCTCGTGATGCTCATCGGCCTTTCGAGCAAGAATGCCATCTTGATCGTCGAGTTCGCCGAGCAGCTGCGCGAGCAGGGGCGCGACGCGCTCGACGCCGTAGTCGAGGCCGCCGCCACGCGTCTCCGGCCCATCTTGATGACTTCGATCGCCTTCTTGCTCGGCGTCGTGCCGCTCATGCTGGCTTCGGGTGCCGGCGCTGCCGCGCGGAACTCGCTCGGAACGACGGTGTTCGGCGGCATGCTCGTCTCGACGATCGTCAATCTGGTCTTCATTCCCGGCATGTACGTGCTCGTGCAGCGCTTCCGGCGGTCACGGCGCGCGCAGGCTCGGGCGCACGACGCGCTTCCGGCGCCTTCGGGTGAGTGAGGACGAGCCGGCGGCTCGAAGAGCTGCTCGAGCGCTCGCCTGCGGTCGTCAGCACTCGGGTTCGAAGCTTCGGGCGCGCATCGAGGCCGTTCCGAGGATCTGTGCGCCGAGCGCCTGGAGCTGCGTGCGGACCTGCGTCTGATTGGTCGCGTTCGTCGGCGCGAACGTCGGGATCGACAGCGCGTAGACGACGAACTCGTAGACGTTGCCGCACTGGCCGGAGCCGAAGTAGCCGTCGCCCGGTCCGATGCTGCACTGCTGCGAGCCCGCGGGCGTTGCCGGCATGGCCGAGGTTTTAGGCACGTTCTCGGCGAGCGAGGTGACGCTCGCGGGAATGTTCCAGAGCACCCAGTGCGCCATGCCGTTCGAGAGATCCTGCATCAGGACGACGAAGCTCTGTGTGCCCGCGGGCGCTCCCGTCCAGCTCATCGGCGGCGAGACGTTGTCGCCGAAGCTCGTGTTGTCGATGGGGAACGTCGCGCAAGACGAGGCCATGTTCGCGGCGCAGCCGGACATGTTCGCGAATGCCGTCGACGTCACCGTGAAGGTTCCTCCTCCGCCCGAGCCGCCGGCCCCGGCCCTGCCGCCCGAGCCCCCGGCGCCGCCGTTGCCGCTCGAGCCGCCTGGGTTTGCACCGCCGGTCCCCGCCATTCCGGCCGCGCCGCCGGCACCGCCTGGACCGGAGCCGCTAGCCCCGGCCAGTCCCGCGG
>DASUTR010000600.1:0-3051 GCA_036374535.1 Polyangiaceae bacterium | reverse complement strand
CGCTTTACGAGCCCCTGGTCCGCTGCTAAGACCCCCTTCGACACTGCGGGTCCGCCGACAGCGCAGCTTGAACCCCGCCAGGCCCGGAAGGGAGCAACGGTAAAGACAAGCGGGTGCGGCGGGCCCATCCATTTTTTTGTTGCGGTTCGGCAGCCCCGGAAGCCACGCGGCAGTGCTGACCGGAAAGCAGGCGGCGCCTGGGTTCGCCAGGTTTTGTGTCACTCGCGCGGCATTGTCGGATCGTGATCTGCTGGTGCCAAAGACCGTTGAGTGATTCCAGCTCCCGCCGCTGACGCGGCGGTATTATTTTGAGTGGCGGTGAGGTGGCCCAGGCGCTTGGCGTCAGAGGAGACTGGGAGCAGGCGGCGCCTGGGTTCGCCAGGTTTTGTGTCACTCGCGCGGCATTGGTGGATCGTGATCTGCTGGTGCCAAAGTCTGGCGGGTGGTTCCAGCTCCCGCCGCTGACGCGGCGGTAGCGACGGCTTTTGATTTCCTCCTGCGAGGAGACGCGCGAACTACGTTCCGAACATCTCGATCGCCGCTCCGTTATGCGCGGGCGAGGCGTCGAGAGCGTAGTGCACGATGGTTTCCGCGACTTCTTCGGCGCTCATTCGCGGGGGCATGCCGCTGCCCTCGAGCATGCGCGTGGCCGTCGAACCCGGCAGAACCGCGACGGTCGTCACGCCGCTTCCGCTGAGCTCCTCGGCGAGGCTCTTCATGAAGCCGACGAGCGCCCACTTCGACGCGCAGTACGCCGCGAGGCGCGGAGTCCCGAGTGTGGACGAGATGCTGCCCACGTGCACGATGCGACCGCGCGCGTTCCTGCGCATCGTGGGCAGCACGGCGCGCGTGAGCAGGAACGGCGCGCGCAAGTTCACGGCGAGCGTCTCCTCCCACACGTCGTTGCGCGTTTCTTCGATCGAGACGCGTGGGGCGACGCCCGCGTTGTTCACGAGCACGCCGAGCGCCGGAAACTGTGACAGCACGGCGTACGCCGCAGCCTCGACGGACGCGGTGTCGGCGAGGTCGCACGCGAACGCGGCGGCTTCGGGAGCGCCCGCCTCGCGTGCGAGCGCGACGCTTTCGTCGAGCTCCTTCGACGGGCGTCCGACGAGCGCGAGACTCACGCCGCGGCGCGCGAGCAGCGTCGCCGTAGCGCGCCCGATGCCGCGACTCGCGCCGGTGACGAGGGCGCTCGTCACGTTCCGGCTCCGCTCACCGAGCTCGCCGCACGTCCGAGCGCGAGGAGCGCTTCGCTCTCCGAGAGCTCACCCGCGCGCGCGACGGTGGTCACGCGCGCGTCCACTTCGTGCGCTCCGCGCGCGCTCAAGCAGCCGTGCTGCAGCGTGATCTCGCAGAGCGCTCCGCGCGCGCCCGCGTGTTGGACGAGCGCCGACGAAACATCGTGGCCGATCGTTTCTTGCAGCACGAGCCGTCGCGCGCACGCGTCGACCAGCCGGGCGATCACGCCGATCCCGAGAATGCGCGCCCCGGGCCGATAAATCACGTTCGCCCGGCCAATCGCGGGCATGAGGTGGTGCGGGCATACCGTCGCGACCGCGATGTCGCGCACGGCGATGAGGCCCGCGTCGGCGGGCGCCGGGCTCGAGTCCTTGGTGACGAGCGCCGCGATGTCTTTGCCGTAGCCCGACAGCAGCTCGTCCGCGAACGCGTCGACGACCCGAGCCGGAGTTTCGGCGAGCTCCGCGTTCGTTTTGGGATCGTGGCCGAGCGCCACCAGGAACTCGCGGATCGCCGCGCGTGCGGCCTCACGGTTCAATTGAGCAACGCTCGACGGACGTCCGGAGTGAGCGGGCGCCGTCCCGAAAAGCCGGCGTCGAGGTCGTGGTAGTAGCCCACGCTGTCCTCGCCGTAGCGCCAACAGAGCCAGACGGTACGGCCTTCGATGCGCCCGTAGAAATCGACCAGGCCCGTCTGCGGGTCTTTCACGACGCCGCCGAGCTCCTGAACGCGCTCCCAGCCGGCCTCGTAGCGGCGCACCCGCTCGCGCAGGTCGCGTTTGATGCGCGTCACGTCGCGCGCGTCTTCCGGATTTTGCACGAGCGAACGCGGGGGCCGGCCCGTGCGGCGCGCGAGCTCGGCGAGCCCCTGCTCGATCTCGCTCTGCTCGCGAAGCTGTTGCGCGACGAGCACGGAAATCGTCGGGATCAACGCGTTCACCTCAGCGATGCTGAACAGGCGCGTGCCGCTTTCGGATCGGCGCTCCGTCATTCACGTGAAGCTTAGGAAGCCCCCCGAGGTCAGTCAAGCGACGGGGCGCGGTGAAACGCGGCGACTTTGCGCCTCCAACTAAGCGCTCGGCCACAGCAAAATGGCGAGCTTCGTGAGGAAAAAATCCGCGATGAGAATCGCGATCGAGATCGTCACGACGGTCCGTGTCGTCGATTGGCCGACGCCCGCGGTACCGCCCGTCGTCGTGAGTCCGAAGTGGCAGCCGACGAGCGCGATGATCGCGCCGAAAAACGGGGTCTTCGCCATACCCGCGACGACGTCCATCAGAGTGACCGCCGAGAGCGCGCTCTTGTAGAAGAACACCCATTGGATGTGAAATTCCAAGTCGGTCACGATCATCGCGCCCGTGAATCCGAGCACGAGCGCGAGCGCGCTCACGACAGGCATCACGATGACCGACGCGAGCAAGCGCGGCCACACGAGCTTCTTCAGGGGATCGGCGCCGAGCGCCCGCACGGCGTCGATCTGCTCGGTGACGTTCATCGAACCGACCTCGGCCGCCATGCCGGCGCCGATGCGACCGCCGACGATGATCGCCGTCAGTGTCGGCGCGAGCTCGCGCGCGAAGCTCAGCGCGACGACGCGACCCGTGTACTCCATGCCGCCGAATTTCCGCAGGCCGAACGCGAACTGCACCGCCATGACCATGCCGATGAAGACGCTCGTCACGACGACGATGCCCACCGACTGGACGCCGAGTTTTTCCAGCTGCTCGAGGATCGCCCGGCCTTCGAGAGGTCGCCGGAATCCGGCGCGCACGCTGCCCGCGAACATGCGGCTCAAATGGTCGAGATGCTC
>DASUTR010000599.1:0-3831 GCA_036374535.1 Polyangiaceae bacterium | reverse complement strand
GCCCCGTCGGGCTCGGCGCGAGCCGACCGACGAGCGCTGGCTCGCGGGATGCGCCGCGGGAAGCTACTTCTTGCACGCGCAGGCTTTTACGCCGGCGTCGTCCTGGGCGACAGACACGACCCCGTTCGCCTTGCGGCAGCGTTCCCCGTCGTCGAGACGGCAAACGGCGGCGGCCGAGCGCGCGAGCGAATCGAACGCGCGGCAGACGTTCACGCAACCGTCGTCACCTTTCTTCAGGGGTCGAGCGCGCGAGGCCTCGCCCTCGGCGCGGCTCGAGGCTTTGTCTGCCGAGCGGTTCTTCGGGGCTCCCGGGGCCGGCGCGCCGGCGGCAGGCGGCGCCGCGGACTCCTGCGCGTCGCCGAAGTCGCGCCCGAGAAGCTCGGAGAGCTCGAGCCGGGCGCGATCGAACTCACCGATGGCCTGGCTCAACGTTTGGGCACGCTCGTCGTCCTTCTGAGCGGTGGAGGAGGGCGCTTCGTCCCCCGGCGTCGGAGCGGCGGCGAAGGAAGAAGGTTCGGCCGCGTGCTCGGCCTGCGCGTCGCCGGCCTGCTTCGGGGCCGCCGACTCCTTGGCGGCGCCGCTACCACAAGCCACGGAAATTACGGCCAAAAACGCAACGCTTCGACCGCGAGAAGCCATCACCTGGTTAGACGCACCAGCCGGCGTTTCGGCTCAACCGCATTCGATCCCGCGCGCCCACGTCCGACCGTCGGCGACATAAGCGAGGAGCCCCCCCTTCGGCGACGGCGCTAGCGAAACAGAGACAAACCCGGCTGCGTTCGCCAGGACCAGGGTCTTTCCGCCCGCGATCGGGGTAAGCACGAGCTCCTGAGGGGAGCGGGGAGCCGCTGCAGCCGGCCGCGCAACGGCGACGTAGGCCTTTCCGCACAGGCGAGCGGTGGCCACGGGGGCGAGATCGATCCCGTTTCGATAGTCGAGAAACGATACGGGCGCGTCCATGCTGGGCTCGCTGCCGAGCGGCACCGTCGCCAAGCCGAAATGCGTCGCGTCCCGCTCGATGGGCAGGAGCGCCCAGGCGCTCGTTCCGTCCGTTCCCGCGCTCACCTCGGTGAACGAATGCGCGGGGCCGGCGACCCAAACGACGACGTCGGGTCCGAGCTCGGGGGGTCCCGAGTCGTGCACGACGATGGAGCGCGCGTGCAATGGGGTCATCGCGCTTCTACCGTCGATCGAAACGGCGACGAGCCGCGCGTCGAGCGACGCGAGCGCGACGCTCGACGCGCCGGCGCCTTCGGGCGTGAGAACGAACGAACGCCCGGGCCCGAGCCAGAGCTTCACTCGCGACGTTCCTTCGGTATCGGGACGGCCGACGTATGCGACCGCGACGCCCTGTTTCACGGTGACCGCTGCGACGCGGGTGCCGTTGCGCGCATCGTCGGCGAGCGTTTCGAGCTCACCGGAGCCGTCGGTTCGATGTCGCACGACTCGCCCGGCCGCGATCCAATACGCGTAGCCTGCCGCTACGGCCGGAGCCCTGCCGAGCACCGCGAACGCTTCGGGCGGCTCGGCGAGGGCCTTGAGCTTCCCGAGGGAGACCGGGCCCTTGGCCGGGCGCGCCAGCAGCACGCGGCCGGCCTTCGTGAGCATGACGACGCCGTCTTCCGTCGCCGCGGCGGGGCCCGCCGGCCCAACGTCCGACAGGTCACGGAGTGCGAGTCCCGGAAGCCCGGCGTCGACCGGGACTTCGGCGATCACGATCGGTTCGGGCGGATCGGGTCGCTCGACCTTCGTCGTCTTCGGTGGCGGCGCCGCGGCGCTCGCGGACGCGCGCGGCGCCGCGCGCGTTTCCGTCCGCTGAGGAGCGGTTTCTCTCCGGCCGCACGCGACGACTCCGAGCACGCCGATCAGCCCCGCGACGATCGGCAGCGATCTCGAACGACGAGTGAGCGCGAGTCCTCGCATGTCTTGTGGCTGGGGGTCTGCCCCCGGCTAGTGGTAGAGACTCGCTGTCCGCATGGCAAGTCGCACCCTCGTTTCGGCGTCGCTCGGCGCGCTCCTCTGCGTTCACGCCTGCAAAGTTCCCGAAGCGACGAGTCCGAGCGCGCCCGCTTCGCCGAGCGAGGAAGGCACTTCCGCCACGCCGGGCGAGTCCGGCACCTCTGCCGACGCGAGCTCGGACGCGAGCGCACCCGAATCGAGCGCGGCGCCGGAGACGGCCGCCCCCGGCGCGCCCCCGGCGCCCGCTGCCGCTCCCGTCGGGCCGAGCGAGCGTCCCGGGCCGCCCCTTCCCGAGCTTCGCGTGAAGAGCTTCGGCTTGCCCGTGGGCGGCGCCGCCAAGGACACCGAGCTCCGGGGAAGGGTTCAGCGCACGCTCGAGCGTGGCTTCCCGCGGTACCTCGATTGCTATCGGCTCATCGAAGAGCCGGGCAGCGAAGGTACGTTCGGCGCCGACCTGCGCGTCGCGTCCGAGGGGGGCCGCGCGAAGGTCGACCAGCCGCGCACGAAGCTCAAGGGCGAAGCGTTCCGCGCGTGCATGATCAAAGCGTTCGAGAGCGCGCGCTTCGAGCCGCCGCCGTCCGGTCGCGCCGTCGTCGTGAGCTACTCGGTGAAATTTTCGTTCGGCTGGTGAACGCTCGCGCGCGGCTATTGCGCGCTTGGCGCCGACCGCGGAGCGCTCGCCGAGGGCCGCGGTGGAGCGGTCGTCGGGAACGTCGGGATTCGAAACGCGGACGGGAACCCGGACGGGATCGGCGGCAGGCCCGACGGTACCGGCAGCGTTCCGGGCGGCAACAGTCGGCCCAGATCTTCGGGCAATTTCGAGAGCTCGCCCTCGAGCAAGAGCTCGCCGAGCTCGCGCAAATCCGCGAACGTGAGCGGTTTGAGTCCGCAGCCGACGCCGATGCTTCGCTCGACCTTGGCGCCGGGCAAGTCCGCCGTGGTCGCGTCGATCCGAACGCGAACGCCCACCGAACCGCCGACGACGCGGAACGCAGCGACGCCGGCCTTCTTTCCACGGGCGCGCCCGAGCAACTTGCCGAGCCGCGATTCGGCCGCGGCGCTCGCGAGAGCGTCGCACGGCAACGCTCCGCGGAGATCGAGCGTCACGCGCGCGGCGTTCGCTTCCCGCGCGACGGCGCCGTTGCCCTTCAGCACGAAACGCCCGGCCGTGACGCTCGTGTTCTCGAGCGCCACCTCGTCGCTGCTCGCGCCGAATCGGAGATCGGTCTCGAGCACGGTCGTGTCGCCGAAGACGAAGCCGTCGAGCTCGACCGGGTGCGGCGGCACGTATCCCTCGAGCTCGAGGCGAGCGTGGCCATTCGTGGGAATCATCGAATCGCGGGACGCGAAATCGAACGTCACCGTTCCGCGGCCGATCACGTCCTTCACGGGCAGCGCCACGGCGAAGGGGCCCGCCAAGCGCTCGAGCGGCACGGGAGCGAGCGTGAGCGTCACTTTCGGTTTCGGTACCTGCTCGGCGTCCAGACGGAGCGGCGCCTTCGCAAGCTCCGTCTCGCCGAAACCGAGCGCGACGCTCGACGCCTTGGGTGCGACCGTCGCGCCCACGCGTCCCACGTCCGCGCCGGCGACGCGCGTCTGCTCGGCCGCGAACGCCGTGCCGTCCGGAGCTTTCGCGAGCGTGCCCCCGCTCATGGTGAGCCACGCGTCCTCGGTCGCGCTCGGTTTCCACGCGAGCGACACGCCGCTCGCCGCAAGCGGCATCGCGTACGTGCCCGGAAAACGCTTCGACCAGGCGCCGAGCTCGAGCGCCACGACGGGCAACGAGCCCTGCGCCTTCGCATCGACACCCTCGAGCCTCAGCGCCACGAGGTCCGACCCGTCGAGCTCGACCTCGACCTTGTCGAAATGGAG
>DASUTR010000598.1:0-4942 GCA_036374535.1 Polyangiaceae bacterium | reverse complement strand
GTCGCGGCGCTCGCCGTGACCATGGTGAGCGCGACGAGGATGCCGAGCATGACGTGCACTTTGAAGCCGGAGAGCGCGAGGCAGACGTAGCCGCCGGCGACGGCGCTCGCGACGTAGGCGATGGCTTTGCCGCTCGTGTTGAGGGCGATGGCGGTCGCTTCGCGGAGATCGCCGACACGCGCGAATTCCTCGCGCACGCGGAACAAGAAATACACGGCGTAGTCGGCGCCGATGCCGACGGCCATGGCACTGATGGCGGCGGTGCCCATCGAGAGCATGATGCCCGTTGCACCCATGAGGCCCATGTTGACGAGCGCCGAGGTGGCGAGCGGCAGGAGGACGAGCAGGCCGCCCGTGAGGGAACGAAGCAGGATCGACGTGATGATGACGACGAGCGCGGAGATCTGGACGAGGTTTTTTGTCTTGCCGGCGACCATGGTCTCGTTCAAGGCGATGGCGTTCGTGACACCGCCGCCGACGCTCGCCGTGACGGGTTGACCCGCGAAGAGGCGATTCGCCTCCGCCTGCACGGCGTCCGTCATCGCCTTCATCATGCGAAAGTCGTCGGTCTTGATGTACGCGGTGATGACGGCGCGCTGCGCGTCGCGATCCATCAGGCGGCTCAAGTCGCCGTCGTCGCCCGACATCGAGTAGAGGAGGAGGTATTGCGCGACTTCCGGCAGCGTTTGCGGGAGCGCGTCCTGGGCGTTCGGGTCGTTGCGGATGCCGATGCCGATTTGCTTGAGCACGTCGACGATGGAGACGACCTTGCCGACGGGGAGCGGCTGCTTCGTGATGAAGGTCGAGAGCGCGTCCATGCGCTTCAGGACTTCCGGCTCTTTGATCGCGTCCACGGTCTTGCCCTCGACGAGCACCTGAATCACGCGCGTGCCGGCCATGCGCGAGTCGGCCATGCGAAAGCCGCGCACGGGCACGTTGCTCTCGAAGAACTGCTCGCCGAGGCTGTTTCCGACCTTGAGCTGCGACGCACCGACGGCGGCGACGGCGATGAGGCCGACGAAGCCCCAGAGAATGGGCCCTTCCTTCTTCTGGCGCACGATGCGCGCGAGACCTTCGAGAATGAAATCGAAGTACTCTTCGTGCTTCTCGCGCGCGGCCTGCTCTTCGGTGGGCGGCTTCATGAGCACGCGAATCGCGGGGATGAAGGTCATCTCGACGATGAGTGCCGCGACGATGCCGAACGCCGAGCAAAGGCCGAAGTTGCGGATCGACGGCAGGTCGAACGCGTAGAGCGACGCGAAGGAGAGCGACGCGATGGTGCCCGCCGCGAGCATCACCATGCCGACCTTCACGGTCGCTTCGACGACGGCGACGCGGTTGTGCTCGACGCCCGAGCGTTCGGGGTGCTCGGCCTTCGAGCGCCCGTACTCCTCGTAGTAGCGCTTGAGGATCTGCACCGAGTGCCCCGCGCCGATCGCAAGGAGCAAAATCGGCGTCATGATGTTCCACGGGTCCATGGGCGCCCCGATGAGACCCATCAGACCGAGCGCCCAGACGACGCCCATGATCGCCGTGACGAGCGGGACGATCATGCCCTGGAGCGTGCGGAACGCCCGGTAGTGGAGGTAGCCGATCATCGCGAGCGCGAGCACGAAGAGCACGGCGACGCGCAGCGTGTATTGCTGGAGCCAGAAAAGGATCGAGGGAGCACCGGCGCTCAGGATCTCGGTATTCGCGTCGCGCTCGGCCTCGAAGATGCGCTCGAGGCGCTCCCAGAGCGCCGGCGATTCCGCGACGAGCCGCGGCGGGTCGCTCTTGTACGAGCGCTTGCCGCTGCCGCCGGCTCCGCCCGCCTTGTCGAAGTTCTCGAAGTCGACGAGCACCGCCGTCGCGCGGCCGTCGTCGCTCACGAGCAGGCTCGTGACGACGTGGTTACGCTTCACCGCGTCCTTGAACGCGGCCATCTCGGCTTCGGTTTCCGGGACCTTCGGGGCGAGCGGCGTGACCTCGAGCGCTTCCTCGGTGCTCTTGATGTCCTTCACGCGGGGCGACATCAGCGAGACGACGCTGCCCGGACGCACGCCGGGGATCTTCTCGACCGCCTCGGTGATGCGCTTCACCTTCTCGAGGTTTTGCTTCGTGTAGACCGTGCCGTCTTTCGGATAGATGCCGATGACGGTGATGTATTTGCCGCCGAAGACCTTTTCGATGCGCTTGCCGACGACGACGAGCGGGTGCCCCGGCGGGATCTGCTCGTCGATGTCGAGGTGCACTTTGAGCTTCGTGACGAAGAAGCCGAGCACGAGGGTGGTCGCGACGACGAGCGCGATCACGAGCTTCGGGATGGAGACGACGAACGTGACGTAACGGCGAAGCATGCGGCGCTGACCGGATTCTCAGAACGCGTAGCGTAGCTCGGCGTAACCGGCGCTGAGCTCGGCCTCGATGAGGCCGAACAGCGTTCGCTCCGGACCCGAGTAGATTTCGCCGCCAATCGACGTGCTGAGCGCGTCGCTCATTTTGTACATCAGCTTCGGGAAGAGCAGCGCTTCTTCGGTCGTGAAGTTCATCATGCCGAGCGCAGACAGCGAGAGCGTATCGTGGAGGAGCAGCCACTCGATACGCAGCGTCGCGAGGTGCTGCACCTCGTGACGTTGCGAGAAGAGGATCTGATTGGTGGGCGCGAGCTGCGAGTTGATGCGCGCGTTCGTTTCCGCGATGGCGATCGGGCTCGGATCGGGGCCGATCGTCACGAGCGCGTCCTCGTTGATCGGGTCGGGGGAGTCGGGCACGAGCTCCCAGTCGAATACGTAACGTCCCATGTACTGCGCGATGACGTTGACGGAGCCGAACGTACGGTCGACACCGGCGACGTACTGGAGATCCGGACGCGGCGCCCAGAACGTGTCCTCCCAATCGACGGGGTGCCGATACGCCGCCTCGCCGCGTAGCGCGAACGCTTCGCCGAACGCCGTCGAAAAGTCCGCGCCGACGACGTGATGCGTGTAGGGGTTCCGCGAAACGAAGACTTCCGGGTCTTCGCCCGATCGGAACCCCTCGAGCGCGAATCCGGGGAGCGGCGCGTAGCCGTAGAGGTACGAGACCGACGCCTCGAACGCCGGTACCTCGAGGTGCACGCGCGCCGCGCCGAGACCCTTGTCGAGGCGGGGCTCGGGATCCGGCCCGGACAGAGTAACGAGGTCGGGCACGATGCCGCCCGGAAGCTCGGTCGCCACGTAAAGTGGCTGCCAGATGCCCTCGAGGCGGAAGGGCTCGAAGTTCAGGAAGGCTCGCAACGCCACGTTGCCGATGCGGCGGTCGTCCTCGACCGGAGAATGCATGCGGAAGTCGAGCGCCGAAGTGTTGTTCGTCGGGTTGAACGCATCCGCGCGCCCCCACACGATGACCTGCTTACCGAGTCGCAAGTCGAGCGGGCCCACGTAGGCGTTCACGTACGCTTCGCGCAGGTCGAGCACCACGCTTTGATCGACGTCCATGAGCCCGTAGCGAATGCGCGCTTCGGCGAATGCGTCGCCGTACGTCTCCTTCGGAGTCGTGACTTTGAGCGAGAGCTCGCCGTAGGCGGCCTTCATCTCGGCGTGATCGCCGGGCGTCGCCTTGCCGACGAACGCATCGCCGCGCACGTACCCGCCGAGATCGAATCCGCTCGTCGCACCGGCAGCGGCGCCAGCCGAGGCTGCGGCGCCGGTATCGGTCTGACTCGATTCGAAGAGCCCGCCGCCCGTGCTCACCTCCGCTTCGGGCGCCGGGACCGGCGTGCTCTCGGGTGCGGCAGGCGCCGTTTCGGGCGGCGCTTCCGGCGCGGGCGGCGTCGGCGGCACGGCGTCGCCCGGCGGAGGAGTCGGTGCACCCGCGTCCGAAGCGGGCGGCGCCGCGGGCGGCGGAGTCGGCGCGGCGGGCGGCGCGGGCTGCGCCTGCACTTCTGCGGCGAACCGCAATCCGACGGCGACGAGGATCAGAGAAGAGGCGAGGAGTTTTCGTGAGCGCTGCACGGCCACCCGGACCCGTTGTTTCGGGCGCGCGCAGCCTAACCCGCTAACGACGTCGCCGGCTAGAGGCCGCTCGACTTCAGACTGTCGTCAGAAGCCACGCGCGGAAGGTGGATGCCGCATTCCAGGTGCTGCCCGAGCCGCCGCCCTGCGCGCGCGTCTTCACCTTCGTTCGTCGGGCGGGTCGAATGGACGTCGCCGATCGAGCGGTAGCCTCGCTTTCGCAGCGGATGATACGGCAAATCGTTCGTGCGCATGTAGTGGTGAACGTCTTCGTCGGTCCACGCGAGCAGGGGATGCACCTTGTAGACATTTCCCTGGAGCTCGATTTTTTTCAGACCGGCGCGAAAAGCATTCTGCCGGCCGCGCAGCCCGGCGAGCCAGGCGCGCGGAGCGAGCTCGCGGAGCGCACGATCCATCGGCTCGATTTTGTTGATTCGTTGATACGTCTCGAGGTCTCTCTCGCCGCCCTCGTAGAGCTTGCCGTACAGCGCCTCTTGCCGCGCAGCCGTCATCAGCGGCGCATACACGCGGAGATCGAGGTGGAAGCGCTGCCGCAACTCCTCGGCGAATTGGTACGTCTCGGGGAACAGGTAGCCGGTATCGAGGAAGAGCACGCGCGTGCGCGGGGCGACGCGATGGACGAGGTGGAGCATCACCGCGGAGTCGGCGCCGAAGCTCGACGTGAGCACGAGGTCGTCTCCAAACGTGTTCTTCGCCCACTCCAGCGTTTCCTCGGCCGAGGCTTCCGCGAGCTCGCTGTTCAGCGCCTCGAGATCGAGGCGGACGGGTTCGTTCGGGTCGATCAACTTCAGAGAAGCGGACATCGTTCTAGTAAGCTGGACCCATCATCCCTATTTGTCAATGGGACTAGTCAAGAATCCCATTCGAGCTTGAAAAACAGCAGTTTATTCTTTACTAATTTAGTATGGATTGCTCCGATGCGCTCCGCGCAGATGGGTTCGCCGGCC
>DASUTR010000597.1:0-8732 GCA_036374535.1 Polyangiaceae bacterium | reverse complement strand
CTCTCGAGCGTCGCGAGCGCCTTCGGCGTCACGCGCGCCGATCTCGTTGCCTGGAACGCGATCGACGACGCCGCGCGGCTGCAAGAGGGGATGGTGCTGCAGGTTTTCCCCCGAGCTTCCCGAAATCTCGCCGGTATCCGGACACTCCGCGATCGCGACGTGCGGGTGCTCGTCGCCGGCTCACCCGAGTTCATCGATCACTTCGAGGGCTTGAACGGCAAGCGACGCGTCGTCGTGACCGTCAGGGACGGCGAAACGCTCGCCTCGATCGGTCGACGTTACGCGACGAGCGTCGGCTGGATGGAGCGCATCAATCGCCGCTCGCGCAGCGATCGTCTGACGGCGGGCGAGTCGGTCGTGGTGTACGCGGACCGCAAACGCTTTCCCGAGGCGAAGACGGCGGCCGTGGTGGCAGCGCCGCCGGCGCCCGTTCCCACGCTCTCGGAGCTCGGCTTCGGCGCCGTGGGCATCGCCCCGCCCGATGGCGCGAAGAGCGGGTCGGTCGAGAACTGATGAGCGATTTTTCCGCCATCGTGCTCGCCGCCGGACAGGGAACGCGCATGAAGAGCGCGCTGCCGAAGGTCTTGCACCGGCTCGCGGGGCGCGCGCTCGTCGAGTTCGCCGTGCGCGCCGCGCTCGAGGCCGGCGCCAGGCGCGTCGTGCTCGTGACGAGCGGGCATTCCGCGATCGACGAGCTCGTCGGGCGAACGTTCGCGAGTGAGCCCGTCGTGCTCGCCGTGCAGAACCCGCCGCGCGGTACGGGCGACGCCGCGCGCGTCGGTCTCGAGCACGTCGTGACCGAGCGGGTGCTCGTCTTTTGCGGCGATACCCCGCTCGTGACGGCGAACGAGCTCGCCCTCGTGCTCGGCGCCGCGAACGACGCGGAGCTCGCGCTGCTCTCCGCCGAGCTCGACGAGCCGAGCGGGTACGGGCGCATTCTCCGCTCCGCCCAGGGCGACGTGCTCGAAATCCGCGAGCAGCGTGACCTTCGCGGCGACGACGAGCGTCGGATTCGCGAAGTGAACGCCGGCATCTACGCCACCTCGAGCGAACGGCTGAGGCGCGCCCTCGGCGAGGTGCGGCCCGACAACGCGCAGGGCGAGTTCTACCTCACCGACACGATCGCGATCGTCGCTCGCACGGGCCGTGTCGCCGCGGTGCTCGGACCCGCCGACGCGCTCGTCGGCGTCAACGACCGCGAGCAGCTGCGCGCGGCCGAGGAGACGCTGTTCGCGCGGATTCGGGCGCGCCTCGGTCGCGCAGGCGTCGGCATCCACGGCGACGCGCGCATCGACGACACCGTGCTCGTGTCCCCCGACGCGACGATCGGACCCGCCGTGCGCCTGCGCGGCCGGTCGAGCGTCGGCCCGGGCGCGCTCCTCGACGTCGGGGTGGTCGTCAGCGACTCGGAGATCGGCGCTCGCGCCATCGTGAAGCCGTACTCCGTGATCACGCAGAGCCGCGTCGGCGAGGGCGCCGAGATCGGTCCGTTCGCGCATCTGCGCCCCGAAAGCGACATCGAGGCCGAGGCGCACATCGGCAATTTCGTAGAAACGAAGAAGACGCGCGTGCGGCGCGGCGCCAAAGCGAACCATCTCGCTTACCTCGGCGACGGCGACATCGGCGAGCGTGCCAACATCGGCGCCGGCACGATTTTCTGCAACTACGACGGCTACCAAAAGCACCAGACGACGATCGGCGAGGGCGCGTTCGTCGGCAGTGACTCGCAGCTCGTCGCGCCCGTGACGATCGGCAAAGGCGCGTACGTCGGCACGGGGACGACGGTCACCGAGGACGTGCCGGACGAAGCGCTCGCCATCGGTCGCGCGCGTCAAACGAACAAGCCGGGCTACGCCGCGACGCTGAAGAGCCGGCTCGCAGAAGCGGCGCGAGCCGCGAAAGCCGCGAAGAAGTGAGGGAAGGTGTGGCGCACGTACTTTCGTTTCGCGCTCTCGCCTTCGCGCTCGGTGCCCTGACGTTGTCCGCATCCACGGCGCGCGCCCAGGCTCCGGCCGAGCCGCCGCCGCTCGCGCCGTCGCCGCTCACCCCTGCGCCCGCGGAGTCGCCGGCCGCCGCCCCCGCGCCCGCGGCTCCACCGTCCGGCACCGCTTGTTTTCCCGCGTGTCGCGAGGGATTCGTGTGCACGACCGACGCTCGCTGCGTCTCGATCTGCAATCCGCCGTGCCCGAACGACCAGGTTTGTCTCGAGGGACGCCGCTGCGACTACGCGCCGCCCGCGGGGCCCGTTTACGAACCGCCGCCTCCGCGGCCCGTCACGTTCGCGGAACGAACGCACTCGCTGCTCGCGTTCCACTACGGCTTCTCGAGCACCGTCGACGAAGCGGGCGCGGAGGGCCCGCAGACCTCGGTGCTCGGCGTGAACGTGAGGACGGACACGCCCGTCGCGAAGTACCTGCTCGTCGGGCCGATGCTCGAATTCGGCGTGTACGAGCCCGCGTACTACTTCGATCTCGATCTCACGCTGCGCGCGCGCGTCCCCATCGATGCAAAGTCGGTGCAGCTCCAGCTCTGGGCCGGAATGCCCATCGGGCTCACGTTCAGTTTCCTGAAGGACGAGTACGCGACGTCGTTCCGCCCGAATCTCGACGGCTTCGCGCTCGGCTGGAATATCGGCGTGCTTTTCGGGGGCGCGGTGCACTTCAGCAAGGAGTTCGGCCTGTTCACCGAGTTCGGCTGGCAGCAGCACATCATGTCGCATGCCCGGGTGACCACGGGCAGCGTCGAGCTCGTCCTGCATCCGTGGATTTGGAACGTCGGTTTGGTGTTCCGCGGGTGACTTCGATCCGCTTTTCGGCGCCCGGGGCTTTCGCGCTGCTCGCCGCGTTCGTCTCGGCTCCCGCGCATGCCGAGACGAAGCTCGAGCTCGGCGCGCGTACGGGCTACGCGCTCCGCTTCGGTGAGGCCTCGGCCGGCGAGGCGAGCGCCGTCGTGAGCGGCGACATGGCCGAAAGCCAGGTACCGCTGTGGTTCGACCTCGGTGCGCGCGCGGGTTCCCACGCCTTCGTCGGCGCCTACCTCCAGTACGGCGTCGTGGTGCTCGACGACGAGCTCGTCGAATCGTGCAGCGAGCTCGATCGCACCTATCGCGAGCAGGGTGGGAACGCGAGCTGCCGCGTGCACGATCTCCGGCTCGGCGCTCAGTTTCACTATCACTTCGTTCCGCCCGGGCGCGGGGTCGATCCCTGGGTGGGAGTCGGATTCGGCTACGAGTGGCTTTCCGCGGGAGTCTTCGCCCTCGGCGACGCCGGATCCGGCGACTTCGGGCTCACGTTGCACGGTTTCGAGTTCGTGAACGTCCAAGCCGGCCTCGACGTACCGGCCGCCGGCTCGATGACCGTCGGCCCCTTCGTTGCGTTCTCGTTCGGCGCGTACGAGCGGCTTTCGCGAAGCTGCCTCGGCGAGCTCTGCAGCGAGGCGGACGCGACCGATCGCCTGCGCGACGCCGCGCTGCACCAGTGGCTTTTCTTCGGGGTTCGCGCCGAGTTTTTGCCCTGACCGCGCCTAGGTTCGACGCGCGGGTTTTCGCCGGTACCGCGCTAGCTCGCGAGCACGCGGCCGTTCGTCGGCAGAACGATGGGTGCGGAGTCCGACGCCGTCCGGTCGCTCGCGAGGGGCGTCGAGGGGAGCTCGTGCTGCATGCGCCGGCGCTTCACGTCGAGATATGCCGCGGAGAATTGGTTCGCGGGAATGAGCACGGGCAAGCGTCTCTCGATGCGCACGCCGAGCTCGCGCAGCGCTTCGACCTTCGCCGGGTTGTTCGTCATGAGCTCGACCGATTCGACGCCGAGCTCGCGCAACATGGCGGCGGCGACGTCGTACGAACGCGCGTCGACGGGTAGGTGCAACGCTTCGTTCGCTTCGATGGTGTCGGCGCCCGCGGCTTGCAGCGCGTACGCCTTGACCTTGTTCGCGAGGCCGATCCCACGCCCCTCCTGCCGGAGGTAGAGGATGGCCCCGAACCCGCGCTTGCCGATTTCCGCCTGAGCGCGCTCGAGCTGTTCGCGGCAATCGCATTTCAGCGAACCGAACACCTCGCTCGTGAGGCATTCGGAGTGGACGCGAACGGGGACGTTCTCGCGCCCGCGCAGATCGCCCATGACGAGCGCGCAATGTTCCTTGCTGAGCGCGGGATGCGCTTCGGGGTCGTCCCAGCGGAATACGCGAATCGAGAACGGTCCGAAACGAGTGGGGATGGGCCCTTCGGCGAGTGCCTCCAAAGTCGGCGGCCGAACGACGTCGTTGTGATCGGTCATGGTGTTGGTAGCGAGCGGTGCCTGTGCCAAGAACCACCGGGTTCCTGCTGGTGTTAGCGCGCCGAACGCTTCTTTCTGCAACATGCGACCGGTACCCTCCCAGGTCAAGCCGGGAAGAAATCGGCCGGTTTTGGTGGTTTACCTCTATTGAGTCCTTACGGGCCTCTGGGTTCCGCGGTCTCGCGGAGCCGCTCCCGGGACGCCACAAAGATCGAGGATCAGTCGTTCGAGGGACGACTTCGGCGGGCGCTTCGAACCACCCTTCAGCTCTTCGTCCACGCCGGCCAGTCGCACGACGAATTGCGCGAGATCGGCCGCGTGCAGGCCGCGGATTTGCTGCGCGAGCTCACGCGCCTTGAACGGCGGCGCGCCGGCTCGCACGGCGGCCTCCTGGGCGCCGAGCCCGGCGCGAACCGCGGCTTCGAACTTGATGAGCTGGCGCGTCGACCACGCGAGCAGACCCACGAGTCGGATCCCGCGGTCGGCGGGATCGTACACTTGGTCGAGCGCGGCCAGCGCCGCGCCCGCGTCGCGCCGCCCGACGGCGCCGACGAGCTCCCACACCGTCGACGGGCGCAGGCGGGCGACGCACTCCGCCACCGCCGCCTCCGTCACCTCGCCGCCTTCGCCGACGTAGAGGCAGACGCGTTCGATCGCGTCGGCGACCTGCGCGAGCTCCGGACCGGTGAGCTCGGCGACGGCGTCCGCGACGTCGGGGGCGATACGGCAGCCCCGCGCGCGCACTTTCTCCTGCACGAAGCGCGGAAGGTCGGCGCGTGCGAGCTCTTCGCAGCTCACGAGAAACCCCTCGCTCCGCGCCATGGTCACGAGGCGCCGCCGCTTGTCGAGGCCCGAGCCCACGAGCACGAGCAGCGTCGTCGGCGACGGATCCTTCGCGTACTCGGCGAGCCGATCGAGCGACTGTTTGCCACCCTCTTTTCCCTCCGCACCTTCGCGCGGCTCCCAGCGCTCGAGGCCCCTCACGACGACGAGGCGACGCTTCGCGAGCATCGGCAGCGTGCGCGCCGCCGAGACCACCCTTTCCACGTCGACTTCCCCGGCGACGAACCTGTCTTCGTTGAGCCCCGGTACGCCGCCGACGAGCGCGGCGCTCTTCAGCGCCGAGAGCACTTCTGCTTCGAGGTACGCTTCTTCGCCGATGACGAGGTAGATGGGCCGAAGAGATTGCGATTTCGCTTCGGCGATCGCCTGGTCGGGGGTCACGAACCCTCCATAGCAAAGCTTACTCCGCGCCGGCGGCTTCTCTTTGCAAGGCTGCCCGCGTGCCGCTCGATCCCGCTCTGGCCGGGTCCGGGGCTCCGTAGTACACGGTGCGCCGTGTCGAAGCACCGCGTCGACGGAGCCAAGAATCTCGGAGCCAGACCCCGCTCGACGCTCGTGATCATCGGAAACTTCGACGGCGTACATCGCGGTCACCAGGCCGTTCTCGGCGCGAGCGCGGAAGTCGCGAAGCAGAGCGGTCTTTCCCCGGTCGTGCTGACGTTTCACCCGCACCCGGCCGAGGTGCTCGGACGCGGCGTTCTGCCGGTGCTCACGACGGTCGAGCGCAAGATCGAGCTCATCGCGCGCGTCGATCCGGATTTCGCCGTCGTCGTCGAGCCGTTCGACACCGAGCTCGCTCGCGTCGAGCCCGACGAGTTCGCCGAGCGCCTGCTCAAGAACGGGCTCGGCGCGAAGAGCGTCGTCGTGGGGCAGAATTTTCGCTTCGGGCGCAACCGCAGCGGCGATCTTCCCTGCCTCGAGCGGCTGGGCGAGCGCTTCGGGTTCGACGTTCGCGCCGAGGCGCTCCACGGCGACGAGCGCGGCGCGTTTTCGAGTACGCGTGTTCGCGCGGCGCTCGCGAAGGGAGAGCTCGACGACGTGTGCGCGGAGCTCGGACGCCCTCACTCGCTCTCCGGACCGGTCGTTCGCGGCGCGGGACGCGGCCGTTCGATCGGCGTCCCGACGGCGAACCTCGGCTCCGTTCCCGAGGCGCTCCCGCCGTACGGCGTCTACGCCTGCCTCGTCGACCGCCTCGGCCCCGAGGGCCCGCGCGCGCTCGCCGCGGGCGCGGCGAACGTCGGCGTGCGGCCCACCGCGGGCGCCGGGTTCGGCGTCGAAGTGCACCTCTTCGATTTCCACGGAGACCTGTACGGCGCCGAGCTCCGCGTTCACCTCGTTCGCCGGCTGCGCGACGAGCGGCGCTTCCCCGACTTCGGCGCCCTCCGCGCTCAAATCGAGCGCGACATCGCCGAAGCCCGTGCTGCTCTCGCAGGTTCCGTGCCGCGCGCCGACGGGGCGTGGTCTTAGGCCACGTCTTGACGGCCGCCGGGGCCCCGTGACGATGATGCGGTCAGCCGTGCCCACCGTCGAAGACCTCCACATTCTGGACGGCATGTCGCGCGACGAGCTCATCGCGCGGGCGCGAGCGCTCGGCGCGAAACGACCGGAGCTCATGACCCGCGTCGAGCTCCGAGACGAGATCGTGCGGCTCACGGAGGAGGATCCGGTCGTGCGACGGCGCTCGCGGGGATGGCTCGGCGTCGCGCGCGACCTCGTCGCGAGCGTCATGGATTCGGGTCTGAACCTCCCCGGCGCCGCGGCGGCGATTCGAGGCGGAGCACACCCGAAACCCGAATGGCAGGGTCCCGCTCCGGTCGCGACCGTCACCCTCGCCGAGATCTACGTCGCGCAGGGGCACGCGGAGCGAGCGCTCGCAGTGCTCGACGAAGTGCTGCGGAGTGAGCCGGACCATTCCGCGGCACGAGCGCTCCGCGAGCGCGTGCTCGCCGATCGCGGCGGCCGCGGGAGGGTCGTGGACGTTACGTCGACGGTAACCGAAGCTCGTCCCCCGCAGCCCGCCGTCGCCGCGACCGTCGCCGACACGACGAGCGTCGCCGGCGCTCCCTCCGTCCCCGACGCGGCGAACGTCACGGACACCGCGAGCGTCGCCGACACGGCAACCCTCGCCGGCGCGACGAGCGTCGCCGACACGACCAGCGTCGCCGACACGACCAGCGTCGCCGACATGACCGGCGTCGCCGACATGACCGGCGTCGCCGGCACCTCGAGCGGGACCGATGCGCCGGCCGGCGCCGCCGCAGCCGTAGACGAGCCGCAGGTGCCCGAAAGGGTAGCCGGAACGCCGCCACCCGCGCCTGCGAGCGCACTGGACGACGCCGTCGGCGTTCCCGCGTGCGCGCTCGCCGTCACGAAGAGCGCGCTCGCGGTGCGCTACGAGCTCGACCGGCTGCTCGACGGCGTGACGCTGCGGGTGCTTTCCTTCGTCCCGCGCCGTGAGGGGCCCGAACGACTGGAGATCGACGTGCCCATCGACGTCATCGAGACGAGCGGGGGGTTATCGCTGCCGCCCCCGGCCCAGGGGGCCATCGTTCGCGCCGTGCTCGGAACGGGGTCGAACGGCGATTTTGCGCCGCTCGCCGTGGCCTGGGTCTACGACGCGAGCGGCCCGGAGATGACGCTCGCGTTCGCGCCGCCCGGCGAGGAACCCCGCACGCTCCGCGCGAATCTCGAAGCCGCGCTCCGCGTCGGCGTGCTCGGCTGACGAAAAATCGGACCCCCGACGCAACTCGGGCGCGCGCCGCCCGACCCGCTTTCGTGCGCTCGATGTGTCCGTTCTTCCTGCTCGCGGGCTCGTGGCTCGCCGCTGGTCCCGCCCTCGCCACGCCCTCCGTCCGTCCCGTGCTCGAGGGCGGCGCGCCCGTTCCGAGCGGCAGCGACCTCAGCGTGAGCGTTACCGGCCGGGCGGAACGTACCGAGGTGGGCTCGGGGTTCAGCGGATTCGTCGCGCTCGCCGTACCGCTCGATCGGCTCTTTGCGCCGAAGAAGCTCGGGGCGACCGTCGCGGACGCCGCCGATCGAGACGCTCCCGCGGCCGAGCCGGAAGCGCCGTCCGAGAGGCCGGTCGAACGCGACGGCGACGCGCAGGAGGTCCCGCCGGCGCTTCCGGCCCCCGTGCTCGCTCGCTTGGCTCGCAATACCGTCGCCGCGGCGCTTCGGGCCCACGACGTGTCGCTCCGCCGCTCGGAGCTCGAAGGCGTGAAGGCGAGGGCGCGCTGGTCGGCGACGCTCCCCGAGCTCAGGCTGCGCGTTCTCCGCTCGAACGACGAATCGCTCCGGCTCACGCCCACGCTGGAAGATCCCGAGCGGTACACCCACGACGGGGGCACCGATTTCCTGCTCGAAGCAAGCGCCACCTGGAAGCTCAATCGTCTCGTCTTCGCCGACGAAGAAATTGCCGTCGAACGCCTCGCGATCGAACGGGACAAGCAGGCCGAACGACTGTCGCGGGACGTCCTCGAACGCCTCTTCGATTGGCACCGAGCGCTTTCGGTGCTCGGCGCCCCCGACCTCTCGCCCAAGCGGCGCGGTCTCGCCGGCCTCGAACGCCTCGAAGCCGAGGTCGAGCTCGACGTGCTCACCGGCGGATACTTCGCC
>DASUTR010000596.1:0-6969 GCA_036374535.1 Polyangiaceae bacterium | reverse complement strand
GCCGAATGCGCCGAGCGCGATGAGCACGGGGTAGACGCGTGACAGGCGCCGGCTCGAGCTCGCGAGCGCCGTCAGCGAAAGGATCCCGCCTTCGCCCTTGTTGTCCGCTCGAAGCACGTAGAGCAAGTACTTCACGGAAATGATCAGCATGAGCGACCAGAAGACGAGCGAGAGCACGCCGAGCACGTTCATGCGCGTGACGGCGACGCCGTGTGGCGCCGTGAAGCATTCGCGCACGGCGTAGAGGGGGCTCGTCCCGATGTCGCCGTACACCACTCCGAGGGCGGCGATCGCGAGCTTGAGCTCACGGCGTCGCTCCGTCGGCGCGGGTAGTGGAACACCGTGCGAAGTCGTGGCGGAGCTCGCGGGAGGGTTCGTCATCGCGCTCGCGGGTCCCACGCTAGCGCGTTTTGTCAAGCGTCGTCGTACAAGAAACGGACGTGTTTTCGCGCCGGAGCCGTGGAGCGAGCCGTGCGCATCCTCCGCAGCGAACGCCCGGGAGCTCGGCATCGACGCCGCGCGCTTGCAGGAATACCCTCCCTCAGCCGACGCCCGGCGCTTCGTAGCCGACCGACCGCACGTACTCGGTGTAGCCGCCTCCGAACGAGCGCGGGCCGTTCGGGCCGAGCTCGAGCACGCGATTCGATAGCGCCGAGAGGAAGCGGCGATCGTGGGAAACGAAGAGGAGCGTGCCTTCGAAGTCGCCGAGCGCACGAACGAGCATCTCTTTGGTGTCGAGGTCGAGGTGGTTCGTCGGTTCGTCGAGTACGAGAAAGTTCGGCGGATCGAACAGCATGCGCGCGAG
Organism: Polyangiaceae bacterium; assembly: GCA_036374535.1. Classification (GTDB taxonomy): domain Bacteria; phylum Myxococcota_A; class Polyangia; order Polyangiales; family Polyangiaceae; genus PMG-095. Next base: position 6,164 of record DASUTR010000596.1, on the reverse strand, counting down.
CACGACGCGCGCCTTTTCGCCGCCCGAGAGCACGCGAACCGGCTTGTCGACGTCGTCGCCCGAAAAGCCGAAGGCACCGAGCACGGTTTTCAACGAACCGAGCGACGCCTTCGGGAACGCGTCCTCCAGCGTCGCGAGCGCGCTCTTCTCCGCGTCGAGGACGTCCATCGCGTGTTGCGCGAAGTAGCCGAGCTTCACGCTGGCGCCGAGCGCCGAGCGCCCGCTGTCCGGTCGTGACTCGCCGGCGATCAGGCGGAGGAGCGTGGTTTTACCCGCGCCGTTCACACCCATGACGCACCAGCGCTCGCGGCGGCGGACGAGAAAATCGAAGTTTTCGTAGATGCGCCGCTCGCCGAATCCCTTCGTAACGCCTTCGAGCTTCGCGACGTCTTCGCCGGATCGCGGCGGCTTCGGAAAGTCGAACTCGACGACGCGGCGGCGGCGCGGCGGCTCGACGCGCTCGATTTTTTCGAGCTTCTTCACGCGGGACTGAACCTGAGCGGCGTGGCTCGCGCGTGCCTTGAACTTGTCGATGAAGGCCTGTTCCTTCGCGAGCATCGCTTGCTGGCGCGCGTAGGCGGCCTCTTTCTGGGCCGCGGCGAGCTCGCGCTGCTCGACGTAAAAATCGTAGTTCCCCGAGTAGGTCGTGAGCTCGCCCCCGTCGATCTCGACGATCTTGTCGACGAGGCGGTTCATGAACTCGCGATCGTGGGTCGTCATCACGAGCGCGCCCTTGAAGTCCCGCAAGAATCCCTCGAGCCAGAGGATCGATTCGATGTCGAGGTGGTTCGTGGGCTCGTCGAGCAAGAGTACGTCCGGTTGCATCAAGAGGATGCGGGCGAGCGCGACGCGCATCTTCCAGCCGCCGGACAGCGCACCGACGTCGCCGACGACGACCTCGGCACGGAAGCCGAGCCCGGTGAGGATCTCGCGCGCACGCGCCTCGAGCCCGTAGCCGCCGAGCTCGTCGAACCGCGCCTGCACCTCGCCGAACCGTTCGACGAGCGCTTCGAGCTCGTCGGCGCGCGCCGGATCGGCCATCGCGTTCTCGAGCGCGTGGAGCTCGTGGGCGACCGTCGAGACTTCCCCGGCGCCCGCCATCGTCTCCTCGACGACGCTCCGGCCCTTCATCTCTCCCACGTCTTGGCTGAAGTAGCCGACGACGAGGCCCCGATCGATGACGACCGAGCCCCCGTCGGGCTGTTCCTCGCCGACGATCAGCCGAAAGACGGTCGTCTTGCCGGAGCCGTTCGGCCCGACGAGACCGATCTTCTCGCCGCGGTTCACGCTGGCCGAGGCCTCGAGAAAGAGGATCTGCTTGCCGTGGTGTTTGCTGATCGAGTCGAGGCGGATCACGAGCGGGCGCCCTCTCTAGCGGTAAGATCGGCCTCGTGCAACGCCACCATGGAAATCCCGGCACGGTCGTCGAATGTCCGTTCTGCGGGCAATCGGACGAGCTCTACGTCGACCCCGGCGGGGGCGAAGAGCAGACCTACACCGAGGACTGCGCCGTCTGCTGCCGGCCTCGCGTCGTCCACGTGGAGCCCGGTGAAGAGCCGGGCTCCCTGCGCGTGTGGGTGGAGCGCGGTGAGTGACGGTCGCGGGTGCCCCCACGGTTGATTTTTCGTGCGGGCGCTCCATTCCGCGCTAACGACGGAAGGCGTGTGGCTCGTCGTCGTCGTGCTCGTCGTGATCGCGGTGATGCTCGTCGTGTTGCGCGGCGCGCCCGAGCTCGCTCGACTCGAAGTGCGGGACGGTGAGCTTTCGTTCGTGCGCGGACGCATGCCGCCGGGCCTGTTCGGCGATCTGGCCGACGTGCTCTCGCGGCGACGCGTGGACCGCGCGGAGGTCCGCATCGTGCTCGACGGCGGGCGACCGCGCGTCGTCGCGTCGGGGGTCACGGACGACGAGCTCCAACAGCTGCGCAACGTCACCGGCGCCTACTCGAGCGCGCAGTTTCGCTCGGGGCGCGCTCCGGCGCGGCGGCGTCAATAGGTCAATAGAAAGAGTCGGAGGGAAAATCGACGGGAATCACGAGCTCGTCGTCCCCGAAAATTTCGACGAGCCCGAGGTCCACGGGCGTCGTGCGTGCCGCGCCGGAGGGATCGAGTAGGACGGCGTCGCCCAAATAGTCACCGGGCGCGAGCTCGATGCTCGTCTGGAAGACTTCGCAGACATCCTCGAATTCTCCGAGAGAAATCCCGTCCGCCGTCTCGAGGGCGATATTGATGACGTCGGCGTCGCTCTGCCGGCAGGCCGCGGGATCCTGAAGCCCGCTGATCGACCAATCGACGGTGAGGAGCCCCGTCGTGCTCGCCACGACGGGACGATTTTCGACTTCGGCCGTACAGCCCGGCAGAGCGAGCGCGAGAGCGAGCGCGAACGCGGAGCGCATCAGTGCCGATCCCCGTCGTGCTCGCGGTCGCGGCCTCGATCGTGGTCGTGCCCGTGCTCGTGACCGTGGTCGTGACGGCGGCCGTCGCGATCGCGATCGCGGTCGTTGCGGTCGTCATGGCGGCGCTTGGGCGGGGGGGCCGGGGGCGGGACGCGACGGCCGTCGTCTCGGTAATACGCGGGCGGCGCGTGTCGCACGGGCGCTTCGCGGTAGTACGTCGGCGCTGCCGGGCGAGCGCGCGCGGGCGGCGCCTCGCGGATCGTCAGGCGCTGCCGGTAGAGCACGGGGGGCTCGCGACGGTAGTAAACCCACGTTCCGGTCGGCTGCCGGTAGTACCAGCGCCCGTCGATGAGATAGACGGTGCGCCCCTCGTAGTAGTAACTCGGGTAGAGGTCGACGTGCGCAGGGACGTAGGTCGTTTCGACGTACGCGGGCTCCACGCGCGCTCGCGCGTAACAGCCGGCGGCCGACAGTGCGCCGGCGAGTATCAATCCACTACATGAGAGGGCTCGAATCTTCGTGGACATGCCTTCCGGTAGAGCAAGCATCGTGCCTGCCTATTCGGCCTCCGCCGGCGGGGAACGCGACGAAACGCCCCCTGCGCAGCAATTGCGCGAGCGCCGCCCCGATGTGCTCGCTTGCCTCTTACAAGACGGTCACACGAGCGTTCGTCTGCCGCATTACCGAGAAGAATGGCGCGAAGTCCGCGAATGCCTTGACGATTCGCGCTTTCGTGCGCAGCTTCGCTGAGAGGCGCTCATGAAGATTCTCGTCGCTTACGATTTCGGCGATGCCGCGCGCGCGGCGCTCGCGCAGGGAATAGCAGAGGCGAAGACGCTGGGCGCGACGCTCGGTCTCGTCCACGTCATGCCGATGCAGTACGAGGCCGAGCCGTTCTTCTCGCAGTTTCATCAGAGCGCGGCGCTCGACCTCGCGGCGGGGGAAGCGGAAGCCCGGCGCGCCATCGAAGACAAGGCGCGCTCGGCTCTCGACGGCCAGAGCGCGGAAGTATTCGTCGAGCGCGGTGTACCGTACGCGGAGATCATTCGGCGCGCCGAAACCTGGGGCGCGGATCTGGTCGTCGTCGGCAGTCACGGACGCAGCGGACTCGCGCGCATGCTGCTCGGCAGTGTCGCCGAGCGCGTGGTGCGCCACGCTCACGTGTCGGTGCTCGTCGCTCGCGAAACGAGCGCGCCCGGCGTCGTGGTCGCCGCGACGGATCTGTCCGAAGCGTCACTTCCCGTGGTCGAAGCCGCGGCGCGCGCGGCCGAGCGCCGCAACGCGCGGCTCGTCGTCGCGACTGCCGTCGATTGGTCCTACGCGGCGTGGGGCAGCGTCGCCGGAGCGCCGTTCGGCGCCACGCCCGTCGTTCCACCGCCCGAAGTGCAGGAACAAATGCGCAGCGCCATGCGCGAAACCATGCAGCGCGAGCTCGAGCGCGTGAAGGCCACGGGCGAAACGGAGGTCATCGACGGCTCACCGGCGTCGGCGGTCGCCGAGTACGCCGAGAAGCTCGGCGCCGAGCTCATCGTGGTGGGGACGCATGGCCGCACGGGCTTCAGCCGGCTCGCGCTCGGGAGCGTCGCCGAGCACGTCGTCCGCAGCGCCGGTTGCCCCGTGCTCGTCGTGCGGCCCGGCTCCGTGCCGACGACTCAGCCGAAGTAAGAGCTCGCGAGCTAGGAAAGCTCGGCGGCGAGCACCGAAGCGAGACGCTCGTACTGCGCGAGGTGGTTGTACGGTCCCGCCGAAACGCGGAGCAAGCGTTTCGGCGCTCCGGGCCACGACATGACGGGACACTCGAAGCGATGCTTCTCGCGCAGGTTCGTGGTGAGCGGCTCCGCGAAGGGCGAGCCTCGCCTGCGCTCGGGAGCGGGATCGTCGGGGAGAAACAGAGCCGCCATCGAGCCGAGCATCGACTCGGGACAAGGGAGCTCGAGATCGAGCCGGTCGGCGAGCAGGGAGCGCGCGGCGAGCGCGAGCGCTCGGTTGCGTTCGCGGAGCGCCGGTAAGCCGCCCGGCAAGAGCCCGGCGAGGTAGCGAAGGGACGCGGGCGCGGACAAGAAGCCGCTCGGATCGTGGCTACCGACCCAGTCGAACTCGAGGTGGTAGCGCGAGCGATCGGTGCGCTCCGAGTTGTAGCCATGGCTGACGACGAGCGGATGCACGCTCCGTTGGAGATCGCGCCGCACGTGGAGGATCGAAACGCCTTTCGGAGCGCACGCCCACTTGTGGAGCGTTCCTACGAAGTATTCGGCGCCGAGCGACGCTACGTCGAGCGCCACCATCCCCGGCGAATGAGCGCCGTCGACGAGCACGGCGACACCCCGCGCCTGCAGCTCGCGCACGAGGCGTGCCGCGGGGAGCACGAGCGCGGTCGGGCTCGTCACGTGATCGACGATGGCGAGCCGCGTTCTCGGTGTCACGGCCGCGAGAAAGGCGGCGACGATCTCGTCGTCGCTCTCCAGGGGAAACGGGAGGTTCGCGACCGCGACCGTCGCGCCGGCGCGCGCCGCCCAGTAGCGCGCGGCGTTGTTGCACGCGTTGTAGCCGTGGTTCGTGATGAGTACCTCGTCGTCCGGTCGAAGCGCGACGGACGCGAGCACGGCGCCGACGCCCGTCGTCGGGTTCGTGACGAACGCGAGGTCCGCCGGCTCCGCCCCGACGAACGCCGCGACCTCGCGCCGCGCTTCGTCGAGCGCGGGCTCGAGCTCGTTCAAGACGAAACGCACGGCGTTCCGCTCGAAGCGCGCGCGCCACTCGTTCTGCACCTCGAACACCGCGCGAGGGCAAGCGCCGAAGGCGCCGTGATTCAAGTAGTCGATGCTGGGATCGATGGCCCAGTCGCCGAGGGGATCGAAGGAGAGCGGGCTCATGCGGTGTGGCGCTCGCGTCCGAGAGTCGAAGCGCTCGAGCGCCCTTACGCGGGCGCCGCGGCCGAACGCTCGTCGTTGCGCTCGCCCGACCCGCCCTGCTCGGCCGAATCCCCGCCGAAGCGCTCGACGAAGTCGTCGTACGTGCCCTGCCAGTCGACGAGCCCGTCGTCCATGAACGCCCAGATGCGCGTCGCGAATTGACTCACGAGGTCGCGATCGTGAGTCACCACGAACGCGGTGCCCTCGTACTTCTCGAGCGCGTCGCCGAGCGCGACGATGGACTCGAGATCGAGGTGGTTCGTCGGCTCGTCGAGGACGAGCACGTTGTCCTTCGTGAGCATGAGCTTCGAGAAGATGAGGCGCACGGCCTCGCCGCCCGAAAGCGCGTCCGTCGGCTTGTTGCCCTCGTCGCCTTTGAACAGCATGCGGCCCAGCAATCCGCGGATGTCCTGGAGGCTCGCTTTGGGGTCGAAGCCATGGAGCCACTGCGCGACCGTCGTGCCTTTCGCGATTCCGGAGCGGTGGTCCTGCGCCAGATAGCCGAGGCTCGTGCCCGTGCCCCATTCCACGCTGCCCGTGTCGGGTTTCACCTCGCCCATGAGCATCTTGCAGAGCGTCGTCTTGCCGACCCCGGTTCGCCCGATGATGGCGACGCGCTCGCCGCGCACGACGACGGCGCGAAATTTCTCGCACACGACGCGCTCGGGCCACTTTTTCCCGAGGTTTTCGAGGGTGAGGGTCTGCTTGCTCGACGGCTTCTTCTGCTCGAAGCGGATGAACGGCCGTTCGATGTTCGAGCGCTTGAGATCGGTGAGCGTGAGGCGATCGATCTGCTTTTTCCTGCTCTGAACCTGGGAGGCGCGCGTGCCCGCCGAGAAGCGCGCCACGAAGTCCTG
>DASUTR010000595.1:0-2035 GCA_036374535.1 Polyangiaceae bacterium | reverse complement strand
TCGAGCGCGCCGAAGCGGGCGACGCGTCGCTCGTCACCGAGCTCCTCGACACGCTCCGGCGCCCGTTCGACGAGCAACCCGAGCGCGAGCGCTTCGCGGAAAAGCGTCCCGATTGGGCGCGCGACAAGCCGGGCTGCTCGATGCTGTCCTGCAGCTCCTGAGGCGCGCCGAGATACGGGCGCCCCGACGCCTTGCGTAACCTGTGCCGCTGTTGCGTCACCCTAGGATCGACAGCTCACGCCGCGGTGCGCCGTCTGCACCGTAAGTGTTTGAATTTACAGGCGCGATGCCAGGACCCAGCCCCGGCATGGCGCGTGCAAAGACCCCGCGGGTCATGCTTCTCGCCCGTCGGACGCGAACGCTCCTCTTCTCGACGTTTTTGATGCTCGGTGCCTCGCTCGCTGCGACGCGTACGGACGCGACGCCCGCCACGCGCAACGTCGAGCGCTTCGCCGTGAAGGTGGCAAACAGCAGCGTCGACGCCGGCGCCGCGCGCGTGCTCGTCCAGGCTCCGGCGGCCACGGCTCGCTCCGTCGTCACCGACTACGCGAAGTACTCCCAGATCATCACCCGCTTCAAGAGCGCTCGCGTCGTCGGGCACTCCGGTGACAAGACCGACGTTTATCTCGAAGTGCCGATCCTCAACGGCGCCGCGAAAATCTGGGCCATCGTTCGGTTCGCTCCGCCCGAAACTCGCGGCAATCAACAGATCGTCCGCGGCCGCTTGGTGAAGGGCAACGTCAAGCGCCTGGACGCGACCTGGCGCATCGAGACGCTCGACGAAAAGAAGACCGTCCTGAGCCTCGAGCTCCTGATGGTTCCCGACCTTCCCGCGCCGAACTCCATGATCTCCGGCGAGCTCAAGAAGGCGGCCGGCAAAGCAGTGAACGCCGCTCGGATCGCGGCCGAGGAACGCCACCGCGCTCCTCGGAGCTGAGCCTCCGCTCGCCCGCCTAGCGTGTGAAAAAGCCCGCGCTCGGCGCGCGTCGACCTGCTCCGCCCGGCCATAGCCGTCGAACTCACGCGGTTTCGTGCCGGCGGGAAAGCAACGTCGCGATGGCCCGCTGGCGATAGTCGAAAATCGCTTCGAGCGTGCGGCGGACGAAGAGCTCGCGAGCGAGCGCGCCGAGCGGACCCCAACCGACTTCGTAGTCGATGCGGTCGGTGATGAGCGTGCCCTCGCCCTGCTCTTCGAAGAGGTGCGTGTGACGCCACAGCCGATACGGACCTTCGAGCTGGACGTCGACGAAGCGAAACGGCGGCTCGTACTCGTCGATGCGCGTGCGCCAGCGGAGCGGGACACCGAAGAGACGAATGCGATAATCGATGAGCGTGCCCTCGCCCATGGCGATGGGGAGCGGCGAAAGGATGCGAAAGCCGAGGAACGGTGGCGTAATGCGCTCGAGGTTCGTCGCGTCTTCGAAGAACGAGAAAACGCGCGGGCGTTCCAGGGGAACCAGTTGCGTGCGCTCGAAGCGTTTCGCCGACACTCGACGGACGACGTAGGGCCCGAGCGCGCGGCGTCAACGAGCCGGCCCGGCGAGAGCGCGGCGTGCCGTGCTAGGGTCCGTGGCTTCGTGCTCTCTCGCCGATTTTGCCTGGGCACCCTGCTTTTCGTAACGACGGCGGGTATCGCGTGCGACGACGCCGGATCCGGCGACCAGTCGGGCGCCTCGGGGGGCCGTGGCGGCGAGGCGGGCGGCGCGAGCGGCAGTGCTACGGGAGGCAACGCGAGAGGCGGAAGTGCCACGGGTGGAGGCTCCGGCGAAGACGAAGGCGGCGCGAGCGGCGGCGCCGCAGGTGGAAGCGGCGGCGAGGGCGGCGAGGGAAGCGGGGGAGCGGCGTCGTGCCCGGGGGCGAGCGAACCGAGCTCGCTCGGCGCGCTCGCGGTGCCTGCGCTTTCGGAGGCGTCCGGCATCGCCTCGAGCCGCACGAACGCGGGCGTGCTCTACACGCACAACGATTCCGGGCACCCCCCGGAAGTCTACGCGGTCACGGAGTCGGGCGCGCACGTCGCGACGCTCGCGTTCGCCGG
>DASUTR010000594.1:0-4941 GCA_036374535.1 Polyangiaceae bacterium | reverse complement strand
CTGGCCCACCAGCGGATCGTCGCCCTCGGGTGCGTCTTCGAGCGGCACGGCGTCGCGCGGACAGACGCGAAAGTCGGCGGGGAAGCGTCCCCCGCACTTCGGGCACAGGCGGGAGCTCAGCATGCCGTCGGCGTAGCTCGGCATCGAACCGCTTCGGGGCGGCGGAGCCGGGACGGGCGGAAGCGGCCGCGCGGGGGGAGCCTGAGCGGGCATCGAGCCCGATCATGGTACCGCGGGCGCGAACCCAGTTCTACTGAGGGACCCGGCCGAAAATTGCGGGTGTGGGCGCGGCTCGCACCCGGTGGCGCTCAGCGTCGAACGACGACGAAGACGGTCGAGCCCTGACGATGCAAAAGCAGGAGCACGTTCCCCTTGCTCTTCCCGTAGAGCTCCTCGAACTCGCGCACGCTGCCCACCGGCTTGCGGTTCACCTCGAGCAGCACGTCGCCGGGCCGGAGGCCGGCTCGAGCGGCGGGGCTGTTCTGAGCGACACGCGTGACGGCGAGGCCTTTCTGCAGGTCGTTGCCGAGGTTGAGCCTTTGGCGCACTTCGGGCGTGAGCTCGCTCAGCGAGAGCCCGTCGAGCCCGCCCGCCGGCCCGCCGCTGCTCGGCGAGCTCCCGCTCACGGTCTTGTCTTGCGGCATTTCGCCGAGCGACGCCGCGAGCGTCTGGAGCTTGCCTTCGCGATAGAGCTCGAGATTCACCTGCTTTCCCGAGCCGCCGAGCGCAATCGAATTGCGGAAGTGACCCGTGGTTTCGACGGCGCGCCCGTCGATCTTCACGACGACGTCGCCCCGCTTGAGGCCGGACTTCTGCGCCGGGGAGCCGTCTTGAACGTCGGAGATGAGCACGCCGCGCGAGGTCGGAAGCTTCATCGCCGCCGCGAGCTCCTGATCGACGTCCTGGATGGAGACGCCGAGCCAGCCGCGCGTCACTTTCCCGTATTTCTTGAGGCTCTCCATGATGGGCGAGACCATGTTGGTCGGGATCGCGAAGCCGATGCCCTGGTAGCCGCCGCTGCGTGAGAGGATCGCGGTGTTGATGCCGATGAGCTGACCCTCCATGTTGACGAGCGCGCCGCCGGAGTTGCCGGGATTGATGGCGGCGTCGGTCTGGATGAAGTCCTCGTAGTCGACGATGCCCACGTCGGCGCGACCCTTCGCCGAGACGATGCCCATTGTCACGGTCTGTCCGACGCCGAACGGGTTTCCGATCGCGAGCACCACGTCGCCCAGGCGAATCCTCGACGAGTCGCCGATGGAGATGGGCTTGAGATCGTTCGGGGCGGCCTTGATACGGATCACCGCCACGTCGCTCTTCGGATCCGTGCCCACGACCTCCGCGTCGAACTCGCGCTTGTCGTAGAGCGTGACCTTGATTTCCTGCGCGTCCGAAACGACGTGGTTGTTCGTGAGCACGTAGCCGTCGCTGGAAACGATGACGCCCGAGCCCATGCCTTGCTCGCGACGCTCCTGGTCGGGGCCCTGGCCGGGCGGACCGAAGAAGAACGGAAACGGCATCTGCCCGCGCACCTTCGAGAGCTTCGTGAGCGAAATGTTCACGACCGACGGCGTCGCCTTCTCGGCGATGTCCGCGATGTTCGCCGCGGCTCCACCGGCTTGCGTGAGCGCCGGGTGCGCGAGCACCGTGACGGGCGCGGGATTTGCCTCGGGCGTCACGTGGGTGTTCGCTTGACCGGAGGCCGGGGTTCGGGCGCAGGCGAGCGGCAGGGCGAGGGTCAGGGCTACGAAGGAGGCATGCTGGAAAAAAGGCTTCATGGCGTCGCTCTTGAGGCTTTTCGACGAGCTTTTATCACGATAATTCCGAGCCCGTTCTCTCGCGTTCACGTCGCTAACGTACGAATCCCGAGCACCATTCCCGGGTCGTGCGCGGGCTCGGGCGCTTTTTTACCCGACCGGACGGCTAGAGACCCGCGACCCAGTCCGCGAGCTCGAGCAGCGGGAACGTGCGCTTCGCGAGTTTTGCGCGCACGACCGCACCGGGCATTCCGTAGACGACGGCCGTCTCCTCGCTCTCCGCGACGACGATGCCGCCCGCGTCGACGATGGCCTTCGCGCCTCGCGCGCCGTCGTCACCCATGCCCGTGAGCACCACGCCGATGACCCTCGGGCCGGCGGCTTTGGCGGCGCTCGCGAAGAGCGCGTCCGCGCTCGGAACGTAGCGATCCTGATCCGTCGGCGGCCGGAGCTTGAGCCGGTAGCCGCGCGGCGTCGACTCGACCTCCATACATTGCCTGCCCGGACAGACGAATCCGACGCCCGCTTCGACGGCGTCGAACTCACGCGCTTCGCTCACGTGCACACCGCCGCGCTTGGCGAGCCGGTCCGCGAACGTGCGCGTGAAATTTTCGGGCATGTGCTGCACGACGAGCACGGCGTTCCGGTATCCGCGCGGGAATTTCGCGAAGACGTCCATGAGCGCGCTCGGACCGCCGGTCGACGCTGCGATCACGACGAGATGCTGCGGCGCTGTCTTCGCGGGCACGACCTTCTGAGCGGGTGCCAACGCGGCAGGCGGCGAAAGCGGCTGGCCCGCGGATTTCGGCGCGGCGGGACCGGGATCGGCGATGCGGCGAGCCTGGAACGGGCTGCGCACGCCGCGCGCGAGCATGACCTTGGCGAGCACCGCGGCGCGCAGGGTTTCGAGATCCGGATCGCGCGCGCGATCGGGTTTGGCGACGAAGTCGAGCGCGCCGAGCTCGAGCGCCTTGAAGACGTTTTCCTTCTGGCTGTAGCTCGAGATGACGATCACGGGAATCGGGTTTCTTCCCATCAGGATGCGAAGGAACGTAAAGCCGTCCATCTTCGGCATCTCGAGGTCGAGCGTCACGACGTCGGGCTTGAGCTGCGTCACGAGACGCAGCGCTTCTTCGCCGTCGGCGGCGTGACCGACGACCTCGACGTCGGTTGCGTTCGAGAGAATGTCGGCGATGCTGCGGCGGTTCGCCGGTGAGTCGTCGACGACGAGTGCGCGAATCGGACCAGCAGGGCCACTCATGAGTCGATACCCTCGCTTCTGCCCGTCGCGAGCGGCTTTCTGTAGACGAGATCCTCGCGCAGATGCACGAGCTCGAAGGCGGTGGTGAGGTTCAGGAGCGATTCGGAATGACCGAGCAGGAGATAGCCTCCGGGGCCGAGCCGCTCGTAAAAGCTTTCGATGATCTTCTTCCGCGACTTCACGTCGAAATAGATAAGCACATTGCGGCAAAAGATTGCGTCGACGCGCGACACCATCAGGGCGTGCGAGGGATCCATGAGGTTTAGCTGGCCGAAGTAGCAGGGACGCCGGAGGTCCTGGATGACCTCCCAGCCGTCCTGGACCTCGTAAAACCAGCGTTGACGTGTCGCAGAAGGCGTCGTTCGGAACGACCCTTCGCGGTAGACCCCGCGCCGCGCCGCCGCAACGCTCGTTCTGCTGATGTCGCTGCCCACGATTTTCACGTCCCAACCCTCGAACAAGCCCGATTCCGCAACGAGAATCGCAATCGTATAGACTTCCTCGCCGGTTGCACACCCCGCGCTCCAGATGGTGAGCCTCCGGCGCGCGGCGTTCTGGGCGCGGAGCTCGGGCAGGATTTGGTCGCGAAACGCCCGAAGCTGGTACTCCTGCCTGAAGAAGTAGGTCTCGCGCGTGACGAGCCGCTCGATCATCTCGTCGAGCTCGGCCTTTCCGCGCGGACTGAAGCGAAGGTGCTTGTAGTAGGCGTAGAACCCCTCGAGCCCGAGGGCGTCCACCCGTTCGGACAAGCGCCGTTCGAACAGGAACGTCGCGTCGTCGTCGAAATGCAGGCCGGCGTGCTCGTACACGATGTCGCGGAGCAGGCGAAATTCCTCGGCGCTGAGGGGCGCCTGACGCAAGAGCGGCATGCGGCTCATCGCGGCCAGTAGCTCCCGCGAGTCGGCGGCGTGCTCTTACGTACCCCCGCCACCCGCTCCAACGCGCGGCCGATGGCCTCGCGAACCAAGGGATCCTCCTCGACCGCGAGCCTCGCCCTGAGCGGCCCCGCCGCCGGAGCGCCGTAGCGCGCGAGCTGATCGGCGACGAGCCTTCGCACGTCCCAGGCCTCGTGATCGAGGCTCGCTCCGAGGTGAAGCAGGACGCGGGGATCGCTGCTTTCGCCGAGCGAGAGCAGCGCCGCTTTCACCACCTCGGACGCCGCGTGCGACAGACCTTCGATGAGCGCCTCGACCCGCCGGCCCTCGGGGAACGCCCCGAGCGCTTCGACGGCCGCAACGGCCGCAGTCGGGTCGCCGGACCGCATGAACGGCTTCAGGATGGGGAGCACGCGCGGATCGCCCGTCTCGCCGAGCGAAAGCAGGGCCTGAGCGACGAGGTCCGGCTCGACCGCGCGCTCGACGAGCCCGATGAGGTGCGAGATGCCGAGTGGGGACCCGTCGATGCTCCGGACGCGCCCGAGCGCGCGAACCGCCGAGAGCCGCACCTCGGGCTCCTCGTCCGTCACGGCGAACGCGATGGGTTCGACGGCGAGCTCGCCGCCGACCTCGGCGAGAGCCTGGAGGGACGCCCGGCGCACCTGCGGAGCCGCGCTAGAAAGCGCCGACGACAAAAATTCCACGTCCGCGGCGAGGCTTCCGCGCACGGGAGCGCCGACCACGCGCACGATGACGGCGACCACGTGCGCCTCCGACGCGCCCGCCCGGGCCGCAAGCTCGCGAGCCTGCTCGGGAAATCGCGCGGCGAGCACGGCGAGCGAGCTCTCGGCCGCGCGCTTGAGCGGGCCCGAACCGTCGCGCAAGAGACAGGCCGCGACCCCGGCGAGCGCGGAAGCGTCGCCGACGAAGGCTTCGGCGCCGAGTGCCGCGCGCACGACCTCCGGCGCCGGATCGAGGAGCCCGGCGTGGATCTCCTCGCGAACGCGGGGTGCGCTGTCGGCGTCGGCGAGGCGCGCCGCAATTTCGA
>DASUTR010000593.1:0-9483 GCA_036374535.1 Polyangiaceae bacterium | reverse complement strand
CGTTCATCGCCGAGCGGCGGGCTGCGCGTATTCTGGCGCTGTGCGCGCTCGGCCGAACGGACGAAGCGCGGCGCGCGGCGGCGTACTTCGCGCAGGAGCACCCGGGCTCCGTGCAGCGAGCCGCGCTCGCGCGGTCCTGTGCCGGCGACGAAATCGACGGCGAACGCTGATTTCGACACGGAAACGGTTCGCCGTTCCCATGTTCACGGCGGACGAAGGAGACGCCATGAAATCTCGCGTGCTTGGGCTCGGCTGCGCCGTATTGGTCTTCGCTGCTTGCTCGGATCCCGATTCGGGAAGCGAAGAACCCGTCGACGTGGCCGCCGAGGTCCGGAGCCGGATCGACGCTGCCGTGGCAGACGGATTTTCGGGAGCGATTCTGGTCACGAACGACGGCGAGCGGCTCGCGACCGAGGCGCACGGTCTCGCCGATCGCGACGCCGGCGTCGCGAACACGATCGGCACCGCGTTCGACGTGGGGTCGATCCTGAAAACCTTCACCGCGACGGCGATCTTCCGCCTTGTCGAGGACGGCGAGCTCGCGCTCGACACGACGCTTTCGGAGATCTTTCCGGACGTGCCGGCGGACAAGGCGAGCATCACCCTCGTCGAGCTCGTGCAGCACAGCGCGGGTTTCGACGAGTACCACGACACCACGGGCGATTTCGAAGCGATGACGCGGCTCGAGGCGCGCGAGCACATCTTCGCCCAGGAGCTCCTGTTCGAGCCGGGAACGGACGAGGCGTACTCGAACTCGGGCTACACGCTGCTCGCCGATGTCGTCGAAACGGTGTCCGGCGAGCCGTACGTGGACTTCGTGCGCGGTGCCCTCTTCGATGCGGCAGCGATGGGCTCGAGCGGCTTTTACTCCGAGCCCGTCTGGCAAACCGTGGATACGGCTCGCGGCTACGACGCGTCGACGTTCGGAGAGAACGATCCCGCGACCTGGCCCTACACGTGGGCGCTCGTCGGAAATGGCGGCCTCGTGACGACGGTCGGCGATCTCGACCGCTGGATCACCGCGCTCTTCGGCGGGGCCGTCGTCGGGGCGGAGACGCTCGAGCTCATGCGCGAGGAGTACTTCGGGAGCGGCGAAGTCACGGTGGGCGGGGAGCTCGTGTACGGCGAGGCAGGCGCGGGCGACTATGGGCTCGGCGGCGTCGCGATTTTCGCGCCCGAGTCGGATACGCGCGTCATCGTCGCCACGAACACGTACGAGACGTTCGACATCGAGGAGTTCGCCGCCGATTTGGCGCTGTTCCTGCTCGAGGCCGAGTGAGCCCGAGCGCGCACTAGCTCGTGCGGCGTTTGGCGCCCGCGCGCTCCGCAGCGCGCGCGAGCGCCTCGAGCGGCTGGCAGCCCACGACGCGCACGTCGCCGAAGAAGAACGTCGGGATGCCGCCCACGCCCTCCGCGCGTGCGTCGGCTTGCTTCTCGTCGACGCGGCCGAGGTACGCCGGATCGTCCGCGGCAGCGAGCGCTCGGTTCGCGTCGAGCCCCACGCTCGCCGCGAGTTCGCGGAGATCGGCGTCCGCTTCGAGGTTCTTGCGGTGGCGCCAGTGCGCGTCGAACGCCGCGTGGCGGAACGGCTCGAGCACGTTCTCGTCGCGCGCGAGCTCGGCGATCGCGAGTGCGCGTCGCGAATTCACGAGCACGTCGGGCGGATCGAAGCCGGTGACGCCGAACTGCGCGCCGAAACGGCGCGTGCGATCGTGGAGCGACGGCAGGTGCGCGCCCGGGAAGAGCTCGGTGAGCGGCATGCCGCCGCGCGGTGTCCCCGGGTGGAGCTCGAAGCCGCGCCAATCGAGGGAGAGGTCGTAGTCGCGGAGCAGGGTGGGAACGGTGCTTTCCTCCGCGATGAAGCAGAAGGGGCAGACGAAATCGGTGTAGAGGCGCAACGTCACGGTCATGGGGCGTCTTCTTTCAGCGAAAGCGCTTGCCGTACGCGGCTTCGTCGAACCCGACGAGCGCGAAGTCGCGCCCGAGCACGACGGGCCGCTTGATGAGCTTGCCGTCTTTGGCGAGTGCGTCGAGCGCTTGTTCGTCGCTCATGGTCGCGAGCCGTTCGCCGAAGCGCCCGTTCCTGTAGCTCTCTCCGCTCGTATTGAACATCTTCTTCAGGGGTAACCCGCTGAGCTTCCAGGCTCGGGCGAGCTCGGCCTTCGAGGGCGGTTTTTTCACGATGTCGATCGTCTCGTGCAGGACCTCGTGCTTCTCGAGGAAGGCGAGGGCCTTTCGGCAGGTGGAGCACTTGGCGTAGTGGTAAACCTTGAGCGACATGCCTGCCGAGCATACCTCCGCTTCCGGCGAGTGAACCCTCGATGGCTCGCGTTAACGCCTATCCTCCCGACCTCGCGCGCTACGTACGAGAGCACTGGCCGCCGGAGTCCGCGCTCGCGCTTTCGCAGCGGCACCTCGAGCTCGCGCTCGCCGCCGCCTACCAGGCGTCGCTCACGTCGGAGGAAACGCGCCCCGTGCGCTTCCGGTTGCTGCTCACGCCGGCCGACGCGCTGCCCGAAAGCGGGTCGCCGAACGAGGGCGTGCTCAGGATGAAGTTCGAACGCCCGCGTCCCTTCGGGTCGGAGGAGCTCAGGCGTCTCGCGCCCGCCGTATCGTTCGAAACGGCGCTCGTCGGTGCCGAACCGGACGGGGACGCGCTCCGTATCTGGGGCATCGCGCATTCGGGGCCGGCCTGGCTCGCCCCGACGTGGGGCGGGCGGAGCCTCGTGCCGAACTGGACGTACGATCCGATCGTTCACGTGACCGGGCCCGGCAAGCTCGCCGTGCGGAGCGCCGGCAGGCTCCTCGGAGCGATCGATCACGGCGAGCTCGTCGACGTGGCGGTCGACGTGTTCGAGTCGGAATGGCTGCCGGCGCTCTTCGCGCGCGAGCGCGAGGAGGTGCGCGCCGAGCACGACGCGGCGCAGGCGCAGACTGCGTCGCCGACGGCCGTCGAGCATTCGCTCGTGGGCACGGTGGGTCAGCACATGCTCAAGCGTGCGATTCGAATCGTCCGCGGGGCGCGGCACGGGGGGTTGTTCTTGTTCGTCGATCGCCCGCCCGGCGACACGGGCCCCGTCGAGGGACTGCGCTCGAAGTACGCCATCCTCCAGGACGAGCCCGCGCGTCGCTATCGGACCGTGTTGCTCCGCTTGCTCGAAGCGGTCGCCGGCGCCACGTCGAGCACGTCGGTCGGCTGGAGCGATTTCGCGTCGAACCCGAGCGCCGAATTCGAGTCGCTCGAGCAAGCCGTGTTCGAGTGGAGCCGCGTGATCGCGAACCTCACCGCGATCGACGGCGCCGTCGTGCTCGACAAGCGTCTCGGGCTCATCGGTTTCGGCGCCGAAGTATCGGGCGAGCTGCCCGCCCCCGAGCTCATCTTTCGCGCGTTCGACACCGAGGGGCGCGATATCCGCCCCGACGACGTCGAGAACGTCGGCACTCGGCACCGCGCGGCCTATCGCTTCGTGAGCAAGCATCCCGACGGGATCGCCATCGCGGTATCGCAAGACGGAGGCGTGACGTTCGTCGCCAATCGCGACGGCAAGGTCGTCTTCTGGGAACAAAACGTGAGCCCGTGAGGCTCGCGCGGGGCCGGCGCTTCGTCGCCGGCGCCCGCGCTCGAGAGCCGGAGCTTACGGACAGGTGCCGAACAGCATCGAGTTCTGGTACGGCGTGCAGGCACCCATGGGGCAAGAGTTCGGGACACCCGGGCTGCACACCGACTTGCAGAGCCCCGAGGTGCTTCCCGGAGACGTGACGCACACGAGGTTCGCGGCGCAGGTCACGCCCATGGGCGCGGTCGTGCACATGCCGTTCAGCGGGCTGCTGCCGGGAGTGAGGCATGTCGCGCTTCCCATCGGCGACGGGCCGCACCACGTGTTCCCGATGCAGGGCGGCGTGCAGAGCGACGGCGCGCCGCCGTCCGTTTCGGTCACGCCGATGCCGATGTTGAGCGTGCCGGTCGTCACGGTCAGACCGTTCGTTTGGAATTGGTAGGTGACGTTCGTGCTCGAGCCCGCCGAAATGCCGAACATTTGGCTTTGCGAGCTCGTGAGCGTCGCCTGGACGGGCGTCGCCGTCGCCCCGACGACCTTGTCGAGCACCCAACCGTTCTGAAGCGTGACGAGGTACGAGCCCGGTGACAGCGTTTGAGAAATCTGCGTCAACGTGGCGTTCGCGCCGTCCGAGCTCAGCAGGAGCGGCGGCGTCGTGCTGATCGCGAAGGTTGCCTGGCGCAGGCGATAGATCGTGCCGTTCTGCGCTTGCCCTTGGAGATCGAGGCGCACGGTGCCCGTATTCTGCGTCCCGTCGCTCGTCGAAACTTCGTCGGTGCCCGTGCCCGAATCGAGAGCGCAGCCGGCGATCGCCGCCGACGTTACGAGTCCGATAAAAACGGCAAAGAACGATGATTTCATTTGCGAATCACTCCCATCCAGTGACTTCGGCCCACCAGGTCGAAGTCGGTTTCGTCACCCCGCGCGTGCTCGCGACGGGACTCGTGCATGGGCGTGAACGCGCGCGGGCGTCAAGCCGGAACCGGCGGCATCCGGACGGGGCGCGCAGGCGCTAGAGCCGCCCTGCCCGCGGCGTCACCGCACGATTCTGCTCAATGAGCGGCGGCGTTCCGCGCGTGGTCGATCGCTTCGGCGAGCGCCGCGTCGAACGCCGGCGGCTCGTCGTAGAGCCGCATGAGCTCGCCGAGCTCGGCGAACGTCCGCACGAAGTTCGCGGTGAGGCGCACGAACGGCGACCGCGTCACCATGTGAACGGAGCGAAGGGAGCGCTTGTTCTTGGCGAGCCAGCGCGACCATTCGCTGCTCACGTCGACCGTCACGCCGCGGGACGCCCGCGCATCCACGAAAAGATCGAACGGCTCGGCCGCGAGATCGCTCGCGAGCTCCCGAAACGGATCGGTGCCGTGCTCGCCGATGTCGGTGCCCGAGATGATCAGCGTGACGACGCCGCGCGCGGGACGCCGCAGCCGCAGCGTCGAGTGCGGCGCTTCCCACGACACTTCGGTGACGCGATGCGAGCCGGACAACCCGGATAGTTTAGACGACCCGAGCGGCACTCGCAGGATTTGTAGCGTGGACGCGAAGCTCGAGCGCGGGTCGGGGCATTTCGTCGCGGTCGCTCACTTCCCGGGCCGCGCGGCGGGAGCGCTCGATGCCGGCACGGCCGGCGCCGCGGACTCACCCTCGAGCGGGTAGCCGAGGTTTCGCCACACGAGAATCCCCTCGTCGAGAACGGCCGTTTTCGCGTAGCCGCTCCGTCGCAAGGCATCGACGACTTCACCCGAGGCGTGGTGCGGGCAGGCGCAGTACGCGACGACCCAGGTGCCGTCCTTGGGGATGCGTTCGGCGTTTTTCGCGTCGTAGTAGGGAAACGAAACCGCGCCGGGGATGCGAAACTGGATCCAGTCCGAGGGGGGCCGGGCGTCGAGGAGCACGATGCGCTGCTTCGCGTCGAGCGCGCGTTTCACCTGCTCCGCCGAGACGTAGCGGTCTTCACGGAGCGCGAACTTCGGGTGAGCGCCCTTCGGATTGACGACGACGGGCAGGTCGTCCGGCACGTTCGGGTTAATGACGGGATCGCTCGGAGTTTTCGGCGCGAAAGTCCGAAGCCAGAGAACGATGTCTCCGATCTGCTCGTTCGAGAGCTTGCCGGCGAACGACGGCATGCGGGTGGGCGGTCGCCCGTGCTCGATCGCGTAGCGCAGGAACGCGGGCCGAGCGCTCGCGAGGAACTCGCCGTTGTGGAGCCAGACGGCGTTCCCCTTGTCGACCGGCGTGCCGTGGCACTCCTGGCAACTTTGCGTGAAGAGCGCCTGGCCGCGCGCGATGTCGCCCGTGAGCGGCGTTTCCGGCAGCGGGATCGGAGAAGGCCCCTTCGAGCGCAGGAAGGCGACGATGGCCGCGATTTCACCGTCCGCGAGCGGGCCGCCGCGATCCTTGCCGTACGCGGCCATCGCCGTGCGGGGGCGACCCATGCGGATGCCCTGGGCGATGAAGTCGTCCGTCGCGCTACGCAAGAAGTGGTGGCTCACGAGCGAGGGCGCGTTGTCCGCTGCGTAGCCGGTTCCGTCGGCGGCGTGGCAGAGCTTGCAGTACTTGTCGTAGAGCGCCTGGCCCGTCGTGATCTGACTCGGCTTCTGCGAGGCCGGCGCGAGCGCGCTCGACGCGGGCGGCGGGCCCGTGTGGGAGCCGTTCTTGCGCGTGCAGCCGGCGAGCGCGAGCGCGAGCAGAGCGAGGGTCCTTGCTCGGAGAGTCCAGCGCGGCATCGGATGGCGGAACATATCCGCGGAGCGGCCGAACGTCGAATGCCCGCGCCGCGTGCTCTAGGGAAGCGGGATCTTGGCGATGGAAGCGAGGTTCGTGGCGCCGTCGAAGAGGGCCAAAAGCGCGAGTTTTCCGCTGACCGCCGACGCGTGGAGCGTGGTCTTTCCGGTGATGCACGCCGCGAGCCCGAGACTCTTTGCGTCGCGCGGCGCGGTGAGCACCAACTGTCCCTGACGCGGGTTCTTCGGCTCGACCGGGCCGTCGCCGAGCACCACGAGCGAGCCGCCCGCGACGAATACTTTTCCGGCGATGACGCGGTCGTCGACCTTCTCGACGCTGCCGCTCGCCGTGTCCACGCGGAACGTTCCCGGCTTCGTGATGTCTTCGTCCCGAAAGCCCGACACGTAGACTTTGGCGCCGTCCGCGCCGAGCACGACGCCGCCGAGACCGAGCCCGCTCATGAAGGGGCCGATGCGCACGAGTTTTTTCGCCTCGCCGCCGGCGAGCGGCACGCTCATCAGATGGCTCTCGCCCTTCACGCCGAATACGTACTTCTTCGCCTTGCGTTCGGCTTCGTTCTGCTTGATCTGCTCGGGTGTCGGGGCCGCGGTGTGTAGAAACGCGAGCCGTTCGCCCGCGCGCGTCACTTCTTGCACTTCCCCGGGCGTCTCGAACACGGTGCGCGCCTCGCCGCCCGCGAGCGGCACGCTCTTCACGATCGAGCTCGCCGGGGCGTGGCGACCCTTTCCGCGCGTGATCTCGGCAAAGTAGAAGTTTTCGCCGTCGAAGTCGGCTGCCGACGCCTTCGCGATGTTCGCCTTGCCGAGACCCTGCAGGATGCGCGTCGCAGGGTCCTTGCCGCCGCCGCTCTTCGCCGCCGTGAGATCGACGAACGTCGACCATTCGCCGCCCGCCTTGGGCGCCGACATGAAGATCGGTTCACCAGCCGATTGTGCGACGAGCTTGTCGCCCGCCACCCAAAGCTGTGTCCTTCCGCTCAGCGAGAGACCCGGCGCCTTGCCGAGTCGCACGGGCGCGCCTCCCGCGAGGGGAACGCGAAACGCTTCGGTCATGTTGCGGTAGAAGACCTGGTCGCCGTCGATCACGACGGCGCGCACGAGGTCGCTGTCGCCGTATTTCGTCGGCGGCACCAAATACTCGAGCTTCGTCGTGCACGAACCGTCCGCGGCGAGCGGCGCGCCCGCGGGACCCGCAGGAGTAGCCGCGGGAGCAGCCGCGGCCGAAGGAGTCGCCGACGACGCACCCGTGTCGCCGTCCTTCGACCGACACGCAAGGGCGCTCGCGAGGAGGACCCCAATCCAAAGCTTCTTCATGGCGTGACCTTAGTACGGCAAGGTGCGCGCTTGTCTCCCCGCTGCCGTGACAGCGCGCGGCCGAGCCTTCCCGTCGCCGGCCGAGCCGGCTAGCTCCGCGCCACAGCGTTTACTGCAAGCGCTGGTCGCCGCATTCGGGAGGCGGAACCGGGGAACACGCCACGTTGACTTTGGCCGCGTCGGTTCGCTCCCAGAGTTGAATGTACGCCTCCGCGGAGAGGAAGAGCGGCGCCAGGTCCTCATCGCTCACGCCGATCGCCCGGAGCTCTGCGACGAAATCCGGGAACATGCCCATGTTCGCGAAACCGTCGTAGTTGATGTCGAAGATGCGGGTTCCGGCCTGCATCTTCCGAAGCTTCTTGTCCTTGCCGCGAAAAACCTCGATGTCGTAGACGACCTTGGGGTCCGTTTGAGGTTTGCCGTCGCCGCCGCACGCGAACGGACCGAAGCGCGGAGCGGGCATGCCTGCGAGGCCGTTGATGTCGCTTCCGAAACCGACCCCCACGACGCCGCCCGGCCACGAGTAGTTCCGAGCGGCGTCCACCGCGAACAAGTACGCCTGCGCGAACGATTTCGCCGAGTCGCCGCAGTCGTCCGCGATGTCTTTGCCCTGGCCGCGGGGGTAAGCTTCGACCGATTCGGTTCCGCCCTGGCTCAAGATGGGCGCGAGCAGACCGCGGAGCTTCAGCAGACGGTCGACTTCGCAGTTCGTGAGCTGACCTTCGGATTTTTCGTGCCCGCGGAGCACGGCGGTAAACCCGCTGTGTCCCGACACGACGCCGGGGTACCGGCACGCTTCGAGCACGGAGAACACGTCCCGGCGGGTCCAGGTGGACATGTGATCCACGTCGATGATCATCCCCTGCTCCATCATCGCGAGAATCGCGGCGCGTCCGACGTCCGGCTCGAGTCCGCGATCGTTGCAGTGCGCTTTGTAGTCCGCGTATCGGGGATACGGAACGCCGAACCGGCTCGTGATGGCGGTGATGAGCTCGTTCACGTGTTTGCTCGCCCCGTTGAAGTGAAACTCGTACCCTTCTTCGGAACAGTCCCGCACGTGGAGGAGGTCGTTGTTCACGATGACACCGCCGAGATTGAACAAGTCGTTGGCGGCGGCGGTGCCGCCGAAGGCGTTGTCGAAAAGGTGGACCGGGAAGACGTGCGTCAGGCCGAGCTTGCGATACTCCTCCGCCATGCGGCGGACGGTCTCGACGCTGCACGGTCGATTCTTCGTGCAGTTGAACAAGGTGTCGACCTCGGCGCCGAGCACGACCGCCATGCCCCCGCTCGCGATGATCTCGCGCGCGTGGGCGGGACTGCTGGCAATGCGATACCAGCCGTTCCCGTTGTCGCCGTCGCAGTCTTGCTCCCAGTCGATGTGGCGCTCGAGCTCGCGCGCAGCCTCGAACTGCAGCCGCACGTTCGTCATGTCGTCGCACGGGTGGTCGTGGCCCAAGTATTCGCAGAGGAGCTCGTTGCTCACCGCCAGCATGACCATCAGCCGCAAGCCGCCCTCGAACGCACGGCGGAGCCAGCGGTAGTACTCTTGCTGGTGGGTGTAGGAGTTCCAGTGGGGCCAGCCGCGAAAGTTCGGGTACCCGCCCACCTCGTGACCGACGCCTTGCTGCAGCGCCGCGCCGACGGGATCGACCACGCCGAAATGTCCGTGCGGCGGCGAGTCCTCGCAGGCGACGCCGCGGCACGCCGAGCGACAGCCGCTCGGGTTCGGCGACACCTTGCAGGCGAGCTCGCAGAGAGCAAGCTCTCGATCGTCGTCGAGACACGCACTCTCGACACCGCATGCCGAGAGCGCGGGAGCGATGCCCCCCCTCCGAAACGAGTCGCCCCACACGACGCGACCGCCGAAC
>DASUTR010000592.1:0-9629 GCA_036374535.1 Polyangiaceae bacterium | reverse complement strand
GCCAGCCACGAAGCGTCGAGCTCGGTCACGAGCGCGGGTTCGTCCACCTGAACCCATTTTGCACCCTCGGCCGCGAGCAGCGCGAAGAGCTCCCGATACACGGGGACGAGACGGGGCAAGAGGGCGCGCCTGTCGGACCCGTCGCTCGTCTTTCCGAGCCAGAGGTACGTCACCGGTCCGATGACGACGGGCTTCACGTTCACGCCGAGCTCGCGAGCCTCGCGAAGCTCGGCGACGAGGCGCTCGGCGTTCAGCCGGAACGTCGTGTCGGCACCGAGCTCGGGCACGATGTAGTGGTAGTTCGTGTCGAACCACTTGGTCATCTCGCCCGCCGCAACGCCGGCGCCCGTTTCGCCCGCCGCCCGACCCCTCGCGAGCCGAAAGTACGCGTCGAGCGGGTCGCCGCTCCCGGAGCCCGCCCGCGTGGGCACGTTGCCGAGCAAGAAGCTCGTGTCGAGCACCTGGTCGTAGAACGAGAAGTCGCCGGCGGGCACGAGATGAAGCCCCGCTTGGCGCTGCCAGCTCTGTTTGCGGAGGTCGCGGCCGACTGCGCGGAGCTCCGCGTGCGACAGCGCTCCCTTCCAATGCTGCTCGAGGGCAACCTTGAGCTCGCGCCGAGCGCCGATACGCGGGAAACCGAGATTGTGAAGACGGGGCATGAATCGACCTCTCCGGTGCTGCGTGCGCCGATCAGTACGCTCCACGACTGATGAAAAAAAGTGGTAAGTTCTCATATATCCATGAACAAGGTGCATGAATGGCGACGCTCGAGCGCCTCCACCTGACTCTGCTTCGAGCGGTCGAGCAGCGGGGCACGCTCACCGCAGCCGCGCGCGGCTTGGGTCTCACGCAATCGGCGCTGAGTCACGCCGTGCGCAAGCTCGAGCAGCAGCTCGGCACGCGCGTCTGGGAGCGGGAGGGACGCGGCCTTCGTCTCACGAGCGCCGGACGCTACCTGCTCGCGCTCGCCGACCGCGTCGTGCCACAGCTCGAGCACGCGGAGCACGTCGTCGGTCAGATGGCGCGCGGCGAACGCGGCACCCTGCGCATCGGCATGGAGTGTCACCCCTGCTACCAGTGGCTGCTGAAGGTGGTCGAGCCGTACCTCAAGGGATATCCGGACGTCGATCTCGACGTTCGCCAGAAGTTCCAATTCGGCGGCATCGGCGCGCTCTTCGCCCACGAGATCGACATGCTGGTCACGCCCGACCCCTTGCGCCGCAAGGGCCTCCATTTCGAGCCCGTGTTCGACTACGAGCAGGTGCTCGTCGTCGCGACGGAGCATCCCTTCGCCGGACGCGCCTACGTCGTCCCCGCCGAGCTCGAGCCCGAAACGCTCATCACCTACCCCGTCGAGATCGAGCGCCTCGACGTGTACAGCCAGTTCCTCCTGCCGGCGGGCTCGGTTCCGAAGCGCCACAAAGTCATCGAGACGACGGACATCATGCTGCAAATGGTCGCCAGCGGGCGCGGCGTCGCGGCGCTCCCGAATTGGCTCGTCGCCGAATACGAAGCGAAGATCCGCGTCGTTCCCGTGCGCCTCGGACGCCACGGCATCGCCAAGCAGATCTTCCTCGGCACGCGCGCTTCGGACATCGCCATCGACTACATCGACGCCTTCACGCGCCTCGCGCGCAAGCAACCCCACTTCGCACGGAAGGCGGCTCGCCGTCGCAGGTAGCGCAAGCTACTCGAGCCGAAGCCCGCAGCCGAGCGGTTCGCGGTCGGGAGCACGCGGCTCGCTTCCGGCCAAGAGGTCGTCGAGCGCGTGGCGGAGGTACGGCGTCGCGCTCGGCCGCATGTGGTTCTTGTCCGAGTCGATACCGCCCGAGTAGCGAATACGCCCGCGTTGGTCGACGACGACGGTGTGGGTCGCGAATTCGGCGTTCAGCGCCTTGGCGAGACGGCTGCCGGAGTCGGTGAGAAGGGGGAAGGAGTATGCCCGGCGTTTCGCTTCCCGCGCGTCGCGCGCGGCGTCGGCTCCGATCTCCGAATTGACCAGCACGAGGTCGATACCGCGCGGCGCGTACTCCGCGCGAACTCGTTCGAGCCGCGGCTCGTGCGCGCGCATGCAAGGGCAATCCTCGGAATAAAAGACGAAGACGGTGAAGCGATTCCGCGCGACCTCGGCGGCGATGTCGTACGGCGCTCCGTTGCTTCGAGCGAGCACGATCCCGGCGCTCTCCGGCAGCGATCTCGGCGCGGGCTTCGTCGCGCAGGCCGCGAGCAGCGCGAACACGAAGACCGTCCGCGTGAGAGAGGTCACAGGAAGCTCCTGATAATCGTCAGGGACCCGCCGAGGCTCAGAACCTCGTTCTGCCCGAGCGCGGGTGGGTCGCCGAAGAAGCCCCCCTGAAGTCGCCACTCGTCCTGTATCGAAACACTCGCGACCGCCGCGACGCGAAGTTTTCGACGCGCGGTGTTCGGGACTTCCTCGTCTTCGACCATGGCGTTCCCTTCGTACGTATAGGTACCGACGGCTGCGACGGACACGTCGTCGCGAACCGTGTACGCGACGCCCAAGAGCCCCGAGAGCTCGGGCGAGAGCTCGCTCTCGATTCCTCGAACGTCTCGCGCCGTTCGCTGCGAGAAAATGCCGGCGGCGCTCAAAAGAAAATCGCCGAACGCGCGCTCGAGCGCGAGGCCGGCGCTCAATTGCCAGGCGCCGAGCCCCGTCGCGTCGCTTCCGAGCGGTTCTTCGGCGGCTTCCGGAGCGCGCCCGGTCGGCGCCGTCACGCCGAAAAGTAGCGCCACGCCGGGCGCGTAACGGAGCTCGTTACCGTAGATGAAATCGTAGCGGGCGTTCACGTTCACGTCACCGAGTCCGCCGCCGAACTCGGAGCCGGTCGTGTCGGTACGGCGCCACGATTCGAGCACGGGCACGAGCACCCCGAGCTGCCCGCGGCGAAAGAGACGGAGCGAACCGAATACGTTTTGTTCGAAGTCCCACTGTGCCGCGCCGGGCGGGCTCTCGCGGAACTCGGCATCGGAGTCGAACGAGCCGAACATGGACGCCGCGCGGAGCTCGACGCCGAACAAGAATCGTTCGTGCAGCTCGAGACGTGCGGGCGTGATGGCCGACGCTCCGGCGCAGCACGCCTGCGCGCGCGCCTGCTCGCTATGGCCGAACGTCGCGAACAGAAGAGCCGCGCTCACGAGTGCCCTCGCCGGAAACACTCAGTCAATCTCGACACGCGGGACCGCGTAGTCGGGCTCCTCACCGGTAATGGCAATTCTGAGCTCCCAGACGCCCGGCATCGAGAGAACGACGTCGTCGGCTTCGTATTTACCGCCCCCGAGGGCCGTGATCTCGGGGACCGTCGAGCTTCCGTGGCCCATGGCCGGCATGAAGGGGACCATCGAAAGCGCGAGACCGTCGACGGGAGCTTCGCTTTCCGTCGACGCGATGGAGAGCTCGAAGCGATTCAGACCGCGCGCCGGCGCATCCTGCGAGACGCATTTCCAGGCGATGCTGAGCGCGCCGCTCTCGCTCAGCACCGTCCCTCCGTTTTTCCGTTCGTCCGAGCCTGCCCCTGCGCAAGCAACCAGCGCGCAAGGCAGAACGAGCGACAACAGCGTGGAAATCCCCGAAACACGGCGCGACTCGCGAACGTGCATGCCACGAGAATACGGAATCGACAGACCGAGACAACGCGGTCAATTGACGCAGGTTTCGTTAACCTGCGATCACCTGCGTGCGGCGATCCGTCTCGAACGCGCAGGGTTCCAAATGATGGGTTCGTATCGCGTCGGAGGCGGACCATTCCGTCTCACGAGGCGTTTCTCACCGAATCTAAACGCGACTTCAGCACGGCAGTTCGCTGCAGTGCCGTCGTTCGGGCGAATCAGTCGTGGCGCGAGTCTTGCTCACGACCGCAGACCCATGCCGACGAAGAAGCCAGGAGCCCGAGGCGGGAACGAGCCCAAACGGACGCGAAGCGCATCGACGAGCGCGCGTTCGACGATTTCGGGGCCCGCCCGCAGGGGGAAGAGCGCATCCCTTTCTGACCTTCCTGCCGAGAAAATGGCGGCCACGGACGAGCTCGTCGCGGCGATGCCCTTCAATCCGAACAAAGCAGCCGAGCACGGCGCGGGCGCGCTCGCGCCCCCACGCGGTGCGACTGCGAAGCCGAAGACGCCCGCCGTTACGGCGAGCACGCTGACCGAATCCGTGGCGTCCGCCAAAACCGGCAGCGGCAAGCCGAACCTCGGACAGAGCCCAGGCACGCTGCCGCTCGACCGCGTGCGGACGGATTCGTCGGATCGACCTCTCACGACGAACCTCGGCGTGCCCGTCGCGGACAACCAGAGCTCCCTCAAGGCGGGACTTCGCGGCCCCGCGCTGCTCGAAGACTTCGTCCTGCGCGAAAAGATCACGCACTTCGACCACGAGCGAATCCCCGAGCGCATCGTGCACGCCCGCGGCTCCGGCGCTCACGGGTACTTCGAGTGCTACGAGCCCATGACGGCGGTCACGCGGGCCGCGCCGTTCGCCGCACGCGGCAAGCGCACCCCGGTGTTCGTGCGCTTCTCGACCGTGCTCGGCGAGCGCGGCTCTACCGACACGCCGCGCGACGTGCGCGGGTTCGCCGTGAAGTTTTACACGGAGGAAGGCAACTGGGACATCGTCGGCAACAACATCCCCGTCTTCTTCATTCAGGACGCGATGAAGTTCCCGGATCTCGTCCACGCCGCGAAGCCCGAGCCCCATTTCGCGATGCCGCAGGCCGCGAGCGCTCACGACACGTTCTGGGACTTCGTCTCGCTGATGCCCGAATCGACGCACATGCTGATGTGGGCCATGTCCGACCGCACGCTGCCGCGAAGCTTCCGCATGATGCAGGGCTTCGGCGTCCACACGTTCAGGCTCCTGAACGCGCAGGGAAAATCGACGTTCGTGAAGTTCCACTGGCGGCCCATCGCCGGTACCCACTCGCTCGATTGGGACGAGTCGGTGAAAATCGCGGGTGCCGATCCCGATTTTCACCGGCGCGATCTGTGGGAAGCAATCGAGTCGGGCGCATTTCCGGAGTACGAGCTCGGCTTTCAGCTGTTTTCCGAGAAGCAGGCCGAAAAGTTCAGCTTCGACATCCTCGACTCGACCAAGCTCGTTCCGGAAGAGCTCGTTCCCGTTACGCCCGTCGGGCGCATGGTGCTCGACCGTAACCCCGACAACTTCTTTGCCGAGACGGAGCAGGTCGCCTTCTGCACGGCGAACGTCGTCCCCGGCATCGATTTCACGAACGACCCGCTGCTCGCCGGCCGCATCCACTCGTACCACGACACGCAGATCTCGCGCCTCGGCGGCCCGAACTTCCACGAAATCCCCATCAACGCTCCCGTGGCCCAGGTCCACAACAATCAGCGCGACGGCATGCACCGTCAGGCCATTCACCGCGGCCGCGTCGCCTATGAACCGAACTCGCTCGGCGGCGGCTGCCCGTTCCAGGTCGGTACGGCGGGTTTCACGTCGTTCCGCGAGCCGATCGACGACGACAAGGTGCGCGGCAAACCCGAGCGCTTCGCCGACCACTACACCCAGGCGACGCTCTTCTGGAACAGCCAGACGCCGGTCGAGAAGGCGCACATCATTCGTGGTTTTCGTTTCGAGCTCACGAAGGTCCAGGTGCCGTCGATCCGAAAGCGTGTCGTGGCGATGCTCGCCAACGTCGACGCGGACCTCGCCGAAACGCTGGCCGACGAGCTCGGCATGCCGCTTCCCGAGCCGCTTCCGAAAGCCCTCAAACGCCCGACCAAGCCGGAAGTCGACGTTTCGCCTGCGCTGTCGCTGTTCGCACGACCCGGCGACGGCGGCATTCGGACCCGGCGCATCGCCATTCTCGTCGCCGACGGCGTCGACGGCGACGCGGCGGAGGCGCTGCACGAAGGCCTCGCGCGGGAGGGCGCCGTTCCCCGCTTCGTGGGGGCGCGGCTCGGAACCGTCGAGACGGAAACGGGCGAGTCCCTCGACGTCGAAGTGACCCTCGAGACCATGCCGTCGGTCTTGTTCGACGCGCTCGCGCTACCGGGCGGCAAAGCCGCGGTCACGGCGCTCGGCAACCTCGGCCACGCCCTCGAGTTCATCAAGGATCAGTATCGGCACGCCAAACCCATCCTCGCGCTGAAAGAAGCCGCCGACCTCGTCGAGAACGCCGGCATCTCGGCGACGCTCCCATCCGGCGAGCCCGATCCGGGAATCCTCGTCGCGCGCGACGGAAAGGCGGCCCAGGTGCTGCCCGACTTCATCGAAGCCATCGGAAAGCACCGGCACCACGAACGCGAGATGGATCCGCCGGAAGTGTGAACTCACCGCCGCCGAGCGCCGAACGGAAGGAAATCGACATGAACACCGGACAACTCGAAGAGCTGGTTCTGCAATCCCTCGAGCACGAAAAGGGCGGCGTCGAGGTCTACGCCACGGCCCTTCAGTGCGTCGTGCGCGCCGATTTGAAGAAGGAATGGACGAAGTACTTCGAAGAAACGAAGTCACACGTCGCGACGGTCGAAGCGCTCTGCAAGACGCTCGGCATCGACGCGCGCAAGGAAACTCCGGGGCGGGAGGTGGTTCGCCACCTCGGGGCCTCCCTCGTGGACGCCATGAAGCGAGCCCTCTCGGCGGGGCGCGGTCCCGCCGCGGAGCTCGTCGCCTGCGAGTGCATCGTGCTCGCCGAAACGAAAGACCACCTCGATTGGGAGCTCCTCGGAAAATGCGCCGAGCACCTCGACGACGCGCGCGGCCGTGCGCTCAAAGCCGCGTACGACACCATCGAGGATCAGGAGGACGAGCACCTCTATCACACCAAAGGTTGGTGTCGTGAGCTCTGGATCGAGTCACTCGGCTTGACCGCCGTGCTGCCGCCGCCCGAAGAACGGCGGCACGTCAAGACGGCCATCGGAGCGGCGAAGGCGGAGCAGGCCGCGGAGAAGGCCCGCTCGGCGTAGACGGCTCAACCAGGGAAGTACTTGGTTGCCCGCTTCTTGCCTTTGGTCGAAACCTTCTTGGCCGCCACCAGTTTTCTGACGGGGAGCACGAGCTCCTTCGTCGGCGTGCCGAGCGCTTGACCGATTTCTTCGATGCGCTTGCCGGGGTTCTTCTTGATGAACCCTTCCAGCTTGTCCGTGAGCGCAGCAAGCACCGCGGGATCACGCTTTGCGCCTTTCGCTCGCGCTGACGGTCTCGAGGCTCGGCGCCCGCCTCGAGACGAAGGGCCGCCGAGAGAACCGACGATTCCAGCAAGAGTTTCCCCGACGACTTCGACGGCTGAAGCGCGAACGAGCGCGACGAGTTCGGATGCGAACGCTTCGACGCGCGAATAAATTTCGGACTCGGTGGGGATGGGCATTCTTCGTGGCTCTCTTGTTGGACCCCTCGTGACGGCGGGACCCTACCAGACTCCTCCGCAATCACAATCGGGCCGAGGTGCCGCTCGCACGGGGGCGACCTTTTGTCACCGCCTCAGACCTTCGTGGCTTGCAGCGTGTAGGTTGCCGGGAGCCGCTCGGACGCGTGCCCGAGGTGCCACTCCCCCTGCGCGTCACGAATACCGGCCTCCCCGAACGGATTCCACGGCACGCTCCGGTGCTCTTCGAAGGCAGTCAGCCTGAGCCCGGAGCCTAGAATCGCCGTCACGATCTCGCCGATGCCGTGGTTGAAGCTGATCGAGCGCGGGCTTCCGATCTCACCCTCGTGGTCGACATAGGTTTTGGTTTCGACGAACTCGGTCCCCTCCGCGGTCTCGAAGTACGGATAGTCGAGCACGAGCAGTCCGTCGGGCCGCGGATTGCACAAAGCCCACAGCACCGGGTGCCCTTCGCGGATGAAGAGCCTGCCGCCCGGCTTCAAGAGCTCACTGACCGTGTTCGCCCAGCGCTCGATGCTGGGGAGCCAGCACAGGGCGCCGATCCCCGTGTAGACGACGTCGAAACGTGCGCTCCCCAGCGCAGCGACCGCGTCGTAAACTTGCGCCTCCGCATAGCTCACGTCGGCGCCACAGTCGTGCGCGAGCTGCCTCGCGACCTCGAGCGCGGGTCCGGAAAAGTCGAGACCGGTCACCTTCGCGCCGAGTCGCGCCAGCGATAGCGTGTCCGTTCCGATGTGACATTGGAGGTGCACGAGCTCCTCGCCACGCACGTCGCCGAGCCGCGGCAGGTCGAACCGCACGACCTCGGACAGCCAAGCCGGGTCCGAACGAAACTTGTCGAGCCCGTAGCCCTTCTCGTGCAGCGGCACGCGGCTATTCCAATTGGCCCGATTCACTTCGACATAGTCGCTCGCCATGCGAAAACTCTACTCGAGGCTCAGAACGACTGGCGCGCCGTGCCCGCCTCAAGAAAAATTCCGCACGATATCCCGCACGAGCCACTGGGTGAAGAAGAGGACGAGTGCCAGGGTCGTCCAAGCGACGGGGCGCGCGGGCGACCCGTATCTCTTGCGTCCGAGATCGATGCAAACGGCGACGAGCGCTGCCAACAGGAGCATGAGGAGTCCGAACGCATGCAGGCTGCGCGCCCTCGTGTAGTGAGAAAGCACGAGAGTCCCAACGAGGAGGGCCAAGGCAAGGAACGACAGCCAGTGCCACTTTCGTACATCGCGGCGCGTGCGCCAGCCGGCGCGCAGGATCGCGAGCGCAGCGACGCCGCTGAACGTCCACGCCGCGCGGCGGCACCAGCGCGCTCGCGCCCTCGCGGTTGCTGCGCGCTCTTTCGCGTTCTCGCGAACCGCTGCCCGCACGAGCGGCTCGTGCTGCACCTCTTGGACTCCGAGCTCGGCGCCGAGAAACGTCGTCGATGCGGAGAACGCGAACAGAGAGCTCATGAACCAAGCTGCGATCGCCAACGCACTCGCGACGAGAGCGACGACAGCGAGGGCACGCACGGAGACCGCCACGTTGCGATGATACGGCGGCCCATCCGAACCTGTGCCCGCCGAGGTTACCACCTTCGCGAAACGGTCCTCCAACGCGCTTGCGGCCCTTCGGCGCCCGCAGCCCTCGACTGAATCTCGGCCGCTGCCGTTATCACGGTACACCTCGCGTTCCGCCCCGTCGGACCACGCAGCCGTTATCACGATATACGGAACTGCCGTTACCGGTTATCCGAAACGTGATTTCCAGGCGTTTGTCGCCTCGGGCGACTTCCGGAGCTTGCAGGCGGGCGGCAGTACAAATACAAGTTGGACAGCCGGGGAAAGCGGTAGGACGGAGCGTGGAGGAAGTTCCGAGCTGGAAGCCGAGCGCGCTTTCGAACCGACCTCGGGCGAGATCAGCGCGTCGTGGCCACCGGTGAACAGCGCGCGCTTTGTGAGCTTCGAGGTTGTGGCTCGCTCGCGGACTTGCGACCGGATCGCGTCGGGCGGGCTCGGCTCGGAACGTCGTCGCGAGTCTCGAACCATCCCGGCGTGCACAAGGGAGTTGGCCGTGGCGCGGCAGCGAGCGCATTGCGAGCGCCGCTGCCCAACACCGGGCTGAAGCAGACGCGGCTCTCGCTGCGCTCGACCCGCGCTGCTTAGCCCTGTATCGTTGGGCGGGCGGAGAGCGCGACGCCATCGCAGCTGCCTCGCAGCGTGGCACTCATGCACCAAGGCACCCGTGCAGTCGCGTGGGCGCTAGCCGCAGATGTGTGCAGCGGGT
>DASUTR010000591.1:0-12684 GCA_036374535.1 Polyangiaceae bacterium | reverse complement strand
CTCGACATGGATCCGTCGTCCACGGGCCGTGGCTCCTTTGATGGTATGGACGCCGGCCAGACGTTCATGGATCCGGCGGGCGGCGTCTCGTTTACGGTGCAGTCGCTCAGCGCGACCGGCGCGGTCATCAACGTGACGTTGCCGGACGGCTTGGGCGGCGGCACCAATAGCTGTGCTGACGGCGGTACGCTCTCGACCCCGACCGGACCCACCACCTGCGGTGACGGCGGTATGGGCGGCATGGGCGGCATGGGCGGCATGGGCGGCATGGGCGGTCGCGGCGGCTCGGGTGGCACGGCCGGCCGCGGCGGCGCGGGCATGGGCGGCCTGCCCATCGCCGGCGCTGGCGGGTCCGGCGGCATCATGGGCGGTGCTGCCGGCATCGGTGGCCTCAGCGGCGGTGGCGCCGGCGGTCTGTCCGGCGCTGCCGGCGTCGGTGGCGCGGCTGGTGCTCCCCCGACCGGCGGAGCTGCGGGTACCGCAGTCGGCGGAACGGCAGGTGCGTCGGGCGCAGCAGGTGCCGCAGTGGCCGGTACCGCCGGTACCGGAGTCAGGCCGCCGAACCCCGGCGATCTCGATCCGGGTTGCGGCTGCCGCGTCGACAAGGCGCCGCAGAAGAACGAAGCGACGCTTCTCTTCGGTCTCCTCGGTCTCGTCGCGGCGTCCGCCGTTCGCCGGCGGACGCGGCGGTCCTAGGGTTTCGGCCTTTCGGGTTGCGGCACGATCGCGGACAAGAGACGTCCGCCGATCTTGCCGTCGCGCCGAAACGAGAAGAAGCGCTCGGGTTCGCTGAGCGTGCAGCCACCGACGTCGTCCACCGCACTCTCCGGAATGCCGAGCGCTGCCAGCTTTCCACGCACGATGCGCGCCAGATCGACGTGCGGCTTCGCGCCGCGGCGGTCGACGACGCCGCGGACGGGCGAGGCACCTTCGAGCTCACGGGCGACGTCTTCCGAGACCTCGAACGCCTGCCGGCGAATGTGCGGACCGATCGCCACGAGGAGCTCCGCGTCCGAGCCCGCGAGCTCGCGTAAACCGAGAAGTCCCGCTTCGACCACGCCGCGAACGACGCCGCGCCAGCCGGCGTGAATCGCCGTGACGGCGCCCGAACGTCGATCGGCGGCGAGAATCGGCACGCAGTCGGCCGTCCGGACGCTACAAGCCAGAGCCGGCGCTCGGCTCGCGAGCGCGTCGCCTTCCACCGTTCTCACGTCTTCCAACCGCTCGTCGCCCGCGAGTGTCCGCGCGACGGCCCCGTGCACCTGAGACAGGAAGAAAATACGGTCTTTTCGAACTCCGAGCACGCCCGCGGCGCGGGCGAGATTTTCCTCGACCCTCTCGGGCTCATCGCCGACCGCGACGGAAAAGTTGAGGCTTTCGTAGGGTCCGGCCGACGCGCCGCCCCGGCGGCAGAAAAACGCATGGCGGAAGCCCGCCAAGCGGAGAACGTCGCTCTCTAAAAACTCCGGAGCCACGATTCTACGGGTTCTAGCGCGAATGCGGCCGCCGCCAGAAAAAACCCGAGAGTTTGGTATGGTGCTCGTTCGCGATGCGCCCGAAGGACCCCTTCATCGGCCGGGAGATCCTCGGTGGGCAGTTCCAGGTGCTCGAGAAGGTCGGCACGGGCGGCATGGGCTCCGTCTACAAGGCGAGCCAGCCGGCGATGAACCGCACGGTCGCAATCAAGATCCTCCACCCGAAGCTTGCCGGTAGGAAAGATCTCACGTCGCGCTTCCGCCGCGAGGCGCGCGCCATGAGCCAACTCACGCATCCGAACACCGTCAAAGTGTTCATGTACGGCGAGCTCGAAGAGGACGGCTCGCTCTACATCGTGATGGAAATGCTCGAGGGCAGGAATCTGAATCAGACCGTGCGCAAGGAGGGGCCGCTCGCTGCCGACCGCGCCATTCCGGTGTTGATCCAGGTGTGCGGCGCTCTCCAGGAAGCACACGATCTCGGCATCGTGCACCGCGACCTCAAGCCCGAAAACATCTTCCTCTGCCGTCAGGGCGGGCTCGTCGATTTCCCGAAGGTGCTCGACTTCGGCTTGGCGAAAGTCACCGAGCGGCAGATGCAGCCGGGCAGCGTCATTCTCACGCAGGAGGGCATGGTATTCGGAACGCCCGAGTTCATGTCGCCGGAGCAGGCCCAAGGCAAGACGCTGGATGCTCGCAGCGACATCTACTCGCTCGCCGTCATCCTGTACGAAGTCCTCACCGGAAAACTCCCGTTCTCCGCGCGCACGCCGATGGAGTACATCCAAAAGCACGTGATGGAACCTGCCATCAAGCTCAACGAGCGTGTACCCGAGCGCAAGTTCCCGAAGGGACTCGAGGACGTTCTCGCGCGGGCCCTCGCCAAGAAGCGTGACGAGCGTTTTCAGTCCGCGGCCGATTTCGCCGAGTCGCTACGCCCTTTCGGCGGAGCTGCGGCGGCCGCGCTCCCGGCGATCCGCGTCGCGGGGCCCCAGGTCGTCGTCGAGCGGCCTCTGAACATCAGTGAATCGCCCACGCAGCCGAGTCCCCGCGGTGGGTTCGGGCTGCTCATCGGCGTCGCTCTCGCGTGCCTCGTCGGCGGCGTCGTGATCGCCGTGCTCATGATGCGCGCGTTCGGTCGCTGATGTCCGACGAGGCGGACCCCCTAGCGAAAACCGAGAAATTCGAAGCGCCGCCCCCGCCCGAGCCGCGCGAACCGATGGCGGAGCCGCCCGAGCTCCGCGACCCGAACCAGGAGCCGCCCGTGAAGCGCGGACGCCGCGAACGTATTCTGTTCATCTTGAAGTGGGTGGGCGTCGGGCTCGGCGCCGCGGTCGTGCTCGCGGCGCTCGCCGTGGTGCTCGTGATCCGGCACTACGAAGCGGGCCTGCCGAGCGTCGAGACCCTCAAAAGGGGCTACGATCCACCGCAGGTGACGCGCGTGCTCGCGCGCGACGGCTCCGTGCTCGCGAGCTTGTTCATCGAGCGGCGAACCGTGATTCCGTTCGGCGATATCCCGCGGCACGCGAAGCTCGCGTTTCTCGCCGCCGAAGACGCGAGCTTCTACGAGCACGAAGGCCTCGACTACTTCGGCATGCTGCGCGCCCTGCTCGTGAACCTCCGAGCCGGGCGCGCGAAGCAAGGCGCGAGCACGATCACGCAACAGGTCATCAAGAACGTCGTGCTCGGGCCGGAGCGCAGCTACGAGCGCAAGATCAAGGAGACGATCTTGGCACGCCGGCTCGAGCAGTCGCTGACCAAAGACGAAATCTTCGGGCTCTACCTGAACCACATCTATCTCGGGCATGGGCGCTACGGCATCGAGGAGGCGACGCGCTACTACTTCGGCAAGAAGGCGCGCGACCTCGAGCTCGCGGAAGCGGCGACGCTCGCCGGCCTCGTCGCTTCCCCCGAGCGCTACTCACCGCGTCACGACGCCGAGAAGGCGCTCACGCGGCGACGCTTCGTCCTCGACCAGATGCTCGAGAAGGGATTTCTCACCTCCGAGCCCTGGCAAGTGGCGCGCGATGTCCCGCTCCGCCTCGCGCCGGCGGCCGACGGCGAGTCCGAGCTCGCTCCCGAGGTCGTCGCGCAGGTAAAGAAGATCCTCGAGCAAGTTGCGGGCGAGCGGGCGCGGCTCGGCGGCTTCGTCGTGAAGACGACGCTCGATCCGGCCATGCAGATCGCGGCGCGCCGCGCGGTGCGCGACGCGCTCGCCGCCTACGCCACGCGGCAGAAGCTCGAACCGCCTTTCGCGGCCGAATCGCGGAGAATCTGGGGAAAGCCGCCGGCGCTACCGCCGAAGCCGGAAACGAAGGCGGCGCCGGGACGGGTCGTCGCCGTCGATGACGCCGCGCGAACCGTCGACGTCGAAGTGGGCGGCGCGCGCTGCCGCGTGCTGCTCGGCGCCGAGACGCGCTACAACCCGAAGCGCCTTTCGCCGTCGGAGTTCACGCGCGTGGGCGCGGCGCTCCGCGTCGTGCTCGAAACCGAGCCGGGGCCCGCGCCGGTGCCGTGCCGGCTCGCCCTCGGGCCGGAAGCCGCCCTCGTCGCGATCGACGTTCGCACGCGCGAAATCCGCGCGCTCGTCGGCAGCTACGACGCCGTCATGGGCAGCCTGGATCGCGCGACGCGAGCGCGCCGCCAGCCCGGCTCGGCGTTCAAGCCGTTCGTTTACGGCTATGCGCTGTCGTCCCGGCGCTTCACGCCGGCGAGCGTGCTCACGCTACCGAACCGGCCGGAGAAACCGCGCGGCGACGCGGGAGCGCTGCTCGACGTGCCGCCCACGCGCACCATCTCGCTAAGGCTCGCGATCGCCAAGAGTGACAACGACGCCGCGACGAAGCTGCTCGCGGAGGTCGGCGCGCCGAACGTCGTCGGCTGGGCGCGCGCGCTCGGCATCGAATCCGACCTTCGTCCCACGCCGTCGCTCGCGCTCGGTGCCTACGAAGTGACGCCTCTCGAGATCACGAACGCGTTCGTCAGCTTCGCCAACGGCGGGGAAGTCGAGGCCCCGCGGCTCGTGCTCAGCATTCAGGCACCGGGCGGCAAGGAGCTACCACTCCCGCCGACGCCGCCGCGGCGGCGCGTGATGACGGCGGAGGAGGCTTACCTGACGACGAGCCTGCTGCGCAGCGTCGTCGACGGCGGGACGGGCCAGCGCGCTAAGGCGCTCGGTCGTCCGGCGGCGGGCAAGACGGGCACGACGAACGAAGCGAAGGACACCTGGTTCGTGGGGTACACGACCGAGCTCGTGACGGGCGTTTGGGTGGGCTACGACGATCCGATTCCGCTCGGTTGGGGTGAGGCGGGCTCGGCGACGGCGCTTCCCGCTTGGCTCGCCTTCATGAAAGCCGCGCACGAGGGACATCCGAGCACCGATTTCCCGCGCTCCGCAGGGATCGCCGTCGTCGCCGTCGATCCCGCGACGGGTCTCATCCCGTATCCGGGCCAAACGGATTCGATCGAGGAGGAGTTTCTCGAGGGCACGGTGCCGACCGAGGTGAGCGTGCCGGCCGCCGGCTCCGGCGTGCCGGACGCGGGGCCGCCCGATGCCGGCGTGGACGACGAGGCACGGGAATCGCGCGGCGCGCTTCCCGAGCTGCCTTCCGTCCCGGTGGATGCGGCCGTTCCACCCCCGTTTTAACGGGGTTTCCGGGCTCGAAGGGAATCGCCAGCTCGGCCTGCGCGTGGTAGAGCGCGGGCCGATGCGCCTCTTCGTTTTCTCCGTAACCGCCGTCCTCGCGCTCGGGCTCTCGGGTTGCGAAAAAGAAGAACAGAAAGAGCGAGCCGCCGAGCCGGTGGCGAGCGTGGACAAGGCCGCCGCCGTCGACCCCGCGCTCGCCAAGGCCATGGCGCAAGCCTCTGCCGCTCCGCGGGCCAAACGAGGCCCCTCGACGAGCACGACGGATGGCCCGCCGCCGACGGGCATCTTCGAGCCGGGCGCCGCCGACAGAGAGGCAAAGCTTGGTTCCGCGCCCAAGATCACGCTGGGCGGCAACGGCTCGGAGCCGCGGGTGACGCTCGGTCCGTCGCAGCCGAAGCCCGGCTGGAAGACCGCGGGAAGCATGCAGGTGGTGCTCCAGCCGCCCGACCCGCGGCAGCCCGCGCTGCCGGTGCAGGTCGCCCTCACGCTCGAGGCGCAGAAGCCGAAGGCAGGTGACGCCGGCGCCGAGGCCCAGCCGGTCGCGGACGCCGTCGCAGTCACGGCGCGCGTGAAATCCGCCGAGATCGTCGCGACAGGGATCCCTCAAGAGCTCGCCGCGCGCATCGCGGCGCTCAAGGGCGCGAAGATCGAGTACCTCGTGGCGCCGGACGGCTCGGGGTCGGGCTACCGCTACGATCTGCCCGCCGGAGCGAACGATCTGGTCGACTATCTGCGCGCGCTCTCCGACACCCTCGCGCTCGTGACGCTGCCGACGCCCAACGTTCCGCTCGGACAAGGCGGCTTCTGGATGACGACGACCCGCGAAGGCGTGTACGGCCTCGATCTCGTCACCTACCGCATGGTGAAGGTCGAAAAGCTCGAGGGCGACCAGGCGACGCTGTCGGTGAGCACGAAGCGCTACGCGGCGAGCGACCGCTTCGAGTTCGCCGGGCTACCGAGCGACGTTCCGCGCGAGCTCCTCGAGTTCGACGCGAAGTCCGACGGGCGCCTCGAGATCAAGGCGGGCGCCCCGTTTCCGAGCGGAGGCGAGATCGGATCGCTTCTCGCGGCGAAGCTCGGCACGCCGGAGCGCGCCATGATGCTGCAAGTCCAGTCACGCGTCGGGCTCGCGTTCGGAGCCAAGCCGGCGCCCGCGAGCAAGCCCGAGGCTCCCGCGCCGAATCCTTAGAAGCCGAGCGCCTGCTTGCGCTCTTCGGCGCCGGGTAGCGGGTCGGCCTTCTGGTTCACGACCGGCAGGCTCGGCGCCTTCTCGGCGTTCAGCTTGATGAAGTCTTTCTTGTCGTCGGGCAGCTGCGCTTCGTCGAAAATCGCTTCGACGGGACACTCCGGAACGCACGCCCCGCAATCGATGCACTCACCCGGATCGATGTAGAGCATCTCGCCGTCGCCGTGGAAGCAGTCCACCGGGCAGACGGCGACGCAGTCGGTGAAGCGGCAGCCCTTGCAGTTGTCCGTAACGACGAAGGTCATTGCGTGTCATTCCTTACCGCTAAGACTTTCGCGAATCAATGCCTTCAGCGGGCGGCCGGCGGGGCAGCGAGACCGTGAAGGTCGAGCCCGAACCGGGGGTGCTTGCCGCCCGGATGGACCCACCGTGCGCCTGCACTATCTCGCGGGCCACGTAGAGGCCGAGCCCGAGACCGCCCCGGCGCCGCTCGGGCGCCGCGCGCTCGAAGCGTTCGAAGATACGCGGTAGCTCGGTCGGATCGATGCCGCTTCCGTGGTCTTCGACGGTGAGCGTGATCGCGTCCGCCGAAGCCAGCACGACGACGGCGATGCCATGGCCGCCGCCGTGCTTGATGGCGTTCGAGAGCAAGTTCGCGACGACCTGAGCGAACCGCGCGCGATCCCAGCTGCCGACGACGGCGCCGGGCGTCTCGAGCGTGAGTTCGCTTCCCGCGCGCGTCGCGTCGGCGCGGTGCTCTTCGACCACGTCGCGCACGAGCTCGGACAGATCGAACTCGGTGGGCTCGAGCTTGAGGTGCCCGCCGGCGAGCCGCGAGACGTCGAGCAGGCGCTCGGTCAGGCGCGCCAGCCGCTTGGTTTGTCGCGACGCCCGCTCGAGCTTGCGGTGGACGTTCGGTGCGAGCTCGCTGCCGTCCAGGGCGCGCTGGAGCGTTTCGAGCTCGAGCTGCAGCGGCGTGAGCGGCGTCGCGAGCTCGTGGGCCGCGACCGCCAAGAATTCGTCCCGAGCGGCGACGGCGCGCTCGGCCTCCCGGCGCGCCGATTGCTCGCGCCGGAGGAGCTCGCTGCGTTCCGCGGTGATCGCGCCGAGCGCGAGAAACGTTGCGGCGATCAGCGGCAAATACAGCTGAAGGCCGATGATCGCCTCGCGCAGACTGCCGAGCCGCACGAACGGGCCGTACCCGGAGATGGTGCCCCAGAGCGCGATGATCGCGCAGACCAACGCCGTCGACGTGGCGCCGCGCGGTCCGAAGCGGACGGCGGCCCACATCAGGATCGGAATCAGGAAATTCGCGCGACGGAGCCAATCGAGCTTCTGCGGCACCCACGGCCCGAAGACGAACAGACACACCGCGAGCAGTACGGCCGACAGCGCGAGCGCCTCGCTCGAGCGAGCCGCCGAGAGGGCCGGCTGCGGCGAGCCCCACGTCAAAAGCAGCGGCGCGACGAGGAGATCCCCGATCATGTCGCCGATCCACCACGCTTGCCACACGTCGCGAAAGCGCTCGCCGTCGATGACGCCGCCGAGCTCGAGGCTCGCCGTGCCGATGGTGGCGCTCACCGCCGTCGTGACGCAAGCCGGTAGCGCGACGAGCGCGATCACGTCTTTGAGGCGGCGGAGCGAAGGGGTAAAGCCCGAAATCTTCGTGAGGGCCCAGGCGCCGAGCACCGCTTCGAGCGTGTTTCCGGCGGCGATCCCGAGGGCCACGAGGAGCGGAGCGCCTACCCAGGCGTTGACGAGCAACGCCCCGAGGGCGACCCCGGGCCAGAGGGACCGCCCGTAGAGAACGAGGGCGGCGAGCGATATTCCGCTCGGCGGCCACACGAGCGTCGCGAATCCCCCGACGGGTTCCATCGCTAGTCCAAGCCGTCCGACCAAGGCGTAGGCGGCGGCGAGCAGCGCAATTCGCCAAACATGGCGCGGGTCCGCCATCGTCATGTCATTGCTCGATTCTGTACTACTGTCCCGCGCGCCGATGGGTAGAAAGAAGCCGACTGGTCGCATCGAGCTCGTCCCCGAGGGGATCCGAGTCGGCCGTAGCGTTCTGCCCCTGCTCGCGGGAACGGTGCACTACTGGCGCCTCGACCCCTCCGTCTGGCGCGCGGCCCTCGAGGCGGTGAGGGCGCTCGGTCTCGGAATCGTCGACACCTACGTGCCCTGGGGCGTGCACGAACGGTCGAGGGGGGAGTTCGATTTCGGACGCGTCGATCCACGTCTGGACGTGAAGAAGTTTTTGAAGCTCGCCGAAGAGCTCGGACTCTACGCGATCGTGCGTCCCGGTCCGCACATCAACGCCGAGCTCACGTACTTCGGGATCCCCGAACGCGTGATCTGGATCAAAGAGTGCCAGGCGCTCTCGCCCGGCGGTCACCCGGTCGCGTTGCCCGTTCCCCCGCTCGCGTTTCCCGTGCCGAGCTACGCGAGCGAAGCGTTCCACGCCGAATCGCTCGTCTGGCTCTCTGCCGCCGGTGCCGAGCTCGCGCCGCTCGTCTGGCCGAACGGTCCCATCGTGCTCTGTCAGGTGGACAACGAGGGGGCGATGTATTTTCGCGACGGCGTCTACGACCAAGACTACCACCCCGACGCGATCGCTCGGTATCGCGAGTTCTTGCGCGACAAGTACGAAGACGTCGCGGTTCTGCGCGAGGTGTTGGGCGACCCCGGGGCCACGTTCTTCAACGTCGAGCCGCCGCGGCGACTCACCGCGGCGACGCCGCTCGAGCTCGCGCGCCACCTCGACTGGGCCGAGTTCCAGGAGGCGCTGCTCGCGGGGGCGTTCGAGCGCTACAAGGCCGGGCTCGCCTCCGTCGGGTTCGGCGATGTCCCCACGTCGCACAATTTGCCGCTGAGCGAAGGGGCGACGCCGCTCGATCCGGAACGCGTCGGGGCCGTCGTCGATCTGCTCGGACTCGACTACTACCACGGCGCGACGCCGCCGCAGCGCGCCGAGATCGCGCGCCGCACCACCGAGCTCGCCGAGCGTTCCGCCGCTCGGGGACACGCCCCGTTCGCGTGCGAGCTCGGCGCCGGTTTTCCACCGTTCTTCCCGCCGCTCGACGAACGAGACAACGCCTTCACGGCGCTCGCGGCGCTCGCGTACGGCTTGCGCGGCTACAACCTCTACATGGCCGTCGAGCGCGACCGCTGGATCGGCGCGCCTGCCGACGCGCGGGGTCGCCTGCGCCCGTCGGCCGAGTTCTGGCAGCGCCTGAGCGCCGCGCTCGAGAAGGTCAAGTTCGCCGAGCTCGAACGGCGCGCGGCCGTGCACGTGGTCGTGCCCCGCTCGCTCCGGCGGCTCGCGCGCGTGATGCACGCCTTCGGACCGGTGAGCGCCGCCCTGTTTCAGGTGCTCGGGGGCGGCGCGTCGAACGCGTGTTTCGAGGACGAGCTCGGACTCGGTGGCCCGCGCGTGATCGAAGTCGATCGTTTTCTCGCGTCGCTCGAGAGCGCGCTCGACGCTGCGCGCATTCCGTACGCGTTCTCCGGCGGCGACACCCTGCGCCACAGTCTGAAACGCGCGGCGTGGACCATCGTCGCGAGCTCGAGCGCGCTCGAGCCCGAGCTCGTGGAACGCATCGCCAAGGCCCGCGAGCGCGGCGGCGCCGTGACCGTGGGCCCGTACGCGCCGGACCGGGACGCGAGCTTTCGGCCGCTCGCGAAACCGCTCGTTCTCGCGGGTGGCTCGCGTTCGGCCGTGCCAGCGCTCCTGCCGTTCGACCCGGACGCGATCGCTCGTGCCGTCACGGGGGCGAAACGAAACCTCGAGCTCGAAGCGCTCGGCTGCGAGCCCGACGCCGTTCGAGTCACGCTGCACACCGACAGGAAGGGCACGCCGCGCGTTCTTTTCGCGATCAACGCCGGCGAGGACGGCGTCGCTGCGCGCATCGACGCCGCAGGTTCCCGCCGCGCTGCCGATCTCCTGGACGGTAGCGTCTTTTTGCCCCGTTCCGGCTCGTTCGACGTCGAGCTCGAGCCCCGAACCGTGCGCATGTTCGAGCTCGAGCTCTAGGCCTGTCGTATCGTTCCCTCTTCATTCCCGCTCATGCTCCTCGAGATCAATCCGAATACGCCCGAACCCCGGAAGATTCGTCGCGCCGTCGACGCGCTCGAAGCAGGTCAGGTCATCGCCTATCCGACCGACACGGTCTACGGCCTGGGCTGCGACGTCATGAACAAGAAGGCGGTCGATCGCCTCTACGAGATCAAGGGCATGGAGCGCTCGCAGATGCTCGCCTTCGTCTGCCGCGATTTGAGCGAGGTCTCCCGCTACGCCGTCGTTCACGACTCCGTGTATCGAACGCTGCGCAAGTTTCTGCCCGGCCCGTACTGCTTCATCCTCGAAGCGACGCGCGACGTGCCGCGCATCGTGCAGTCGTCGCGCCGCACCGTCGGCATCCGCGTGCCGAATCATCCCGTCGCACTCGCGCTCGTAGCCGAGCTCGGCAGGCCCATCATTTCGAGCACGGCAGCGCGCCACGGCGAGCTGCCGAACCCCGACCCGCGCGACATCGACGACGTATTCCACGGGCTTTCGCTCGTCATCGACGCAGGCCCGGGCGGCCTGGAGCCGACGACGGTCGTCGATCTCACGGGCGCGCGCCCGAAGGTCATTCGCGCCGGCGCGGGCGATCCGGCGCCGTTCGAAGCCTGATCGGCATGTAGGGAAGAGGACGCGGCGCTCCGATCGGCCCGCGGCCCCGCTCATTTCCAACTCCGGCAACGTGTAAGCGCGCCCCGGTAGACGCGTTTTTCGATGGCGGCGCCGCTCGGGAAATCTTCCCGCGCTTCCGCCCGTATCACCCGGTCATGCGTGCGGCGGGTACCCCGCCGCGTCGAGGTCACCATGAGACGCCCTTTCGGTCATCCGCTGCTCGTTCTTGCTCTTTTCTCGTCCGTCGCCGCGGGTTGCGCGTCGGTAGAGCTTCCGCCGCCCATCCAAACGCAAGCGGCGCTCGGGCGTGTCGTCGTGTACCGGAACGGCGTCGCCTACTTCGAGCGCCGTGCCACGGTCCGCGGCAACGAGCTCACGCTCGACGTGCCGGGACGGCGTCTCGACGACTTCTTGAAGTCGCTCACCGTGGTCGACGTCCGCACCGGACGCCCCGTTTCGATCTCCTTTCCCACCGTCGATGACGGCGAGGACGAAGTCACCATTCAGCTCGAACTTCCGAAGAATCGAACGCACGAGCTCAAGATCAGCTACGTCACGGAAAGCCCGTCGTGGAAACCGAGCTACCGTCTCGAGCTTCACGAGAACAAGCCCGCGCGCCTCGAAGCGTGGGCGGTCGTCCACAACGTGTCCGGCGAAGATTGGAAGGGGGTCGCCGTCGGCGTCGGCTCGACGTCCGCCCTGTCGTTCAAGTACGACCTGAAGAGCGTCCACTACGTCGATCGCGAAACGCTGAGCGACGAGGTGCGGCTCGGCGTCGCTCCGCCGACCGGCGGCTCGCCGTACGAGGTCGCGAAGAACGAGGTCCAGGTGCTCGGCGCCGTTCGGCGCGAAGCTCCCGCGCCGAGACCCGCCTCGGGTGAAAAGCGCGCCGTCACGAGGGAAACCGGCGGGCCTCTCCTGTCGCCGACGGGCGCCGTGGACGCGAGCTCCGGAATGGGTGCGGGCGCCGCAGCCGGCCGCGGCGACGGGCTCGCGCAGGTCGCGCAACGCGCCCGCGGCACGAAGCAGAAAATCCGCGTGGAGGGCTTCGCGAAGCCCGACGACAAGGATCGCTGGGGAGCGTCGCTGGCGAACGCCAACA
The DNA here is from genome assembly GCA_036374535.1 of Polyangiaceae bacterium. GTDB lineage: Bacteria > Myxococcota_A > Polyangia > Polyangiales > Polyangiaceae > PMG-095. The sequence goes on along the minus strand of DASUTR010000591.1, from coordinate 603 downwards.
ACGTTCGCGACGGCCTCGTGCAGAGCGGGGTTCCCGTCGAGCAGATCGAGGTCGTCGCGACGGGCCAAGCGTCGGCCGGCGAGCAAGCCCGTGTCGTCGCGGTCGATCCCAAGACGCCGAAGCCCGCGCAACCGACCGCGCAGAGCGACGAGCCCCTCGGCGATGCGTACTTCCTCGCGCCGTCGGCCCTGGACGTCCGGAAGGATCACTCCGCCATGGTGAACGTGCTCACGGCGGAAGCGCGCGCCGAGCCCGTCTACTTCTACGATCCCATCTCGGCCCGCGGCTCGAAGCGCTTCGCGTTTCGCGCCGTGCTGCTCGAAAACCCGAGCGACCACACGCTCGACCCCGGTCCGGTCACCGTGTACTCGGACGGACAGTTCCTCGGCGAGGGACTGTCCGACGCGATCCCGCCGAAGAGTCGCGCGTTCGTTCCGTTTTCGCTCGATCGGAAGCTCGTCGTCGACGGCAAGGAGAGCGGGCGCGAGGAGATCGACCGGCTGGTCACGGTGCAGCGCGGCGTCCTCACGACCGAGGCGCGGCGCGTCCGGCGCACCGAGCTCTCGCTCGCGAACCGCGGCACGGCCGAAGCGACCGTCTACG
>DASUTR010000590.1:0-4353 GCA_036374535.1 Polyangiaceae bacterium | reverse complement strand
CCGGCGCCGGCCGGCGCCACGACGCACGGAACACCGGCACGGAGCTCGACGATGTCCGAGCGCGAGAACGACGCGAGCTCCGGCGGCACGACGAAGTCGACCGCGCCGGCATGGCCGACACTGAACGCGCGCGGCGGTGCGAGGTGCGAAACGTGAAGCACGTTCGTGCCCCAAAGCACCGTCACTTCGACGGCGCTCGCGCCGAGCTCGTCGATCTCCTCCGAGGGCACGGCCGGCGCGCTTCGGACGAGCACGTAACGCGCCTCGTCGCCCGCGGTGTCGTCCGCTCGCGCCGCCGCGTTCGCGGCGTCGGCGAGCAGTGCTCGGTGGAACTCAATCGAGAACGGATCGTGACGGAACGCTGGTTCCGTCACTTCATGAAGACGCTCGTGGGCCATGATGACGACACTCCTCGTGTTGGGCGACGCGCTGGCACGACCGGCGGGCGGGTTTCCCGCCGGCAACCGAGCTTTTTGCCCGGCCGAGAACCAGTGACTTCGTCGCTCTCCCCGTTACCGACACGCCTCCGCCGCAGTTGTTCCCGAACAGCGTTCCGCCGGAGCCGAGCGCTCGAAAAGGGTCTTTTCCGACCCCGGCCGCGATTCGGCGACCATGCCGCTCAAGAGGAGCGCCGCCCTACCGTTCAAGAACCGTCGTCCCCCAACGGGACGAAGCTTGGTGTACGTTATGGTGTGAGGTTCGTGTGAGCGACCGTCCGAAGCTCGGCGCGTATGACGATGACGATCCCGCTGGTGAACGTACGGCGGTCGTGTCGCTTTCGAGTTTGCGCGGAGGCGCGTCGCGACGCGAGGTCAAGGATCGCCATCTGCTCATTCGCGCCCGCGGCGCGCAGCTCGGACAGGTCACGCGCCTGGGTGCCGAGGTGGTGCGTGTCGGCCGCTCGCAGGAATGCGAGGTTTGGTTGAGCGACGACGGCGTCAGTCGCAAACACGCGACCATCCGACAAGATCCGGGGGGTTACGTCATCGAAGACACGCAGTCGGCGAACGGCACCTTCGTCGCCGGCCAGCGCGTGGAAAGCGCCGTCTTGCGTGACGGCGATTTGATTCAGTTCGGCCCGCAAGCAGTGTTCCGGTATTCGGTCGCCGACGAAAGCCAGGAGCTACTGCTGCGCCAGCTGTACGAAGCGAGCGTCACGGACGCGCTCACGGGCGCGAACAACCGGGAACATTTCGATTCGCAGCTTCGCATGGAGCTTTCGTACGCGCGCCGGCACAGTACCGATCTCGCGCTTTTGCTCTTCGACGTCGATCACTTCAAGCGCGTCAACGACTCCTACGGACACCCCGTCGGCGACGAAGTCCTCATCGAGATCGCACGAGCCGTACGACGACTCGTGCGCAATGAAGACGTCTTCGCGCGCTACGGCGGCGAGGAATTCGCGCTGATTCTTCGGGGGATCGACATCACCGGCGCGCGCGCCGCCGGCGATCGACTGCGCACGCAGGTCGAGAAACTCACGGTCGCCTCCGATCGGGGGCCCGTCCGGGTGACGATCAGCGTGGGTTGCGCCTCGCTCGCGACCACGAGCGATCCGACGACGGAAGCGCTCGTTCAGACCGCCGATCGGCGGCTCTATGCCGCCAAAAACGGTGGAAGAAACCGCGTCGTCGCGACGGATTGAGCCGTTCCTTACCTGTGTCACGCTGTGCCAAGTCGGCCTGGCTCGCTCCTTGCTCCATCGGCTTCCAGCATGCGACCCCTCTCCGTTCTCGATCGCTTCGTCTCCGCGCTGTTGCTGAGCGCGGTCCTCGTTCAGCCCGCAGCTTGCGGGGGTTCCTCGGTCGACAATGACCCGAAGGGCGCGGGCGGCTCCGGTGGCTCGAACGGCGTGACGATCGGCAGCTGCGACAATCCGATCACGCTCGACGCGAGCGGCTGGGTGAGCTGCGACGGCGCGTTCTCGCACCGTGAACGCGCCGGGACTTGCGAGTCGTCGGTTCCGCGCAGCGGCGACTACGGCGGGTGCAGCGACGCCGATTGCGCCGACATGCCCTACGGCCACTGCTGGTATGCGTCCTACCACCCCGGCGTGACCGCCGTCTGCATTCCCGGCTGCGTCTCCGACGACGATTGCGCCGCGAACGAAATCTGCTTCTGCGAAGAGCCCGTGGGACGGTGCGTCCCGTCGGACTGCAGCGTCGACGCCGACTGCGGCGAGGACGCCTTCTGCAGCACTTACAAGGGCCCCGATATGCCGGCGTGCGGCTTCTATACGGCCGGCGCCGCATGCCAGAAGAAGACGGACGCGTGCATCGGCGACGAATGCAACTGCGCGCTCGTCAACGGCGCTCGGGCGTGCGTTCAGGGCATCGGCGGCTGTTCCGGGGGCTGAGGGCGAGCAGGCGCGGCACGGCCCGTAGTATCGTCGAGGCCATGCGGTGGTCTTCGGGAGCCCTGCTGGGTGCGTTGGTGCTGGCCGCGATGCCGAGCTGCATCGGAACCAAACCGGCGCGCGTGCCCATCGCCGTGTCGTTGCCGCATCGCTCCGTACGCCTGCCGAACGGGCTCACCGTGGTGACGCACGTCGATGAATCGAGCCCGGTCGCAGCCGTGGCGCTCGCGGTGGCGACGGGCGCCGGCGACGATCCGCCCGGACGCGAGGGTCTCGCGCACGCGGTCGAGCACCTCGCCTTTCGCTCCGAGCACTCGGGTCCGTCGGTGCGGCTGCGATTCGACCGCATGGGCGCTGCGTTCAACGGGTGGACCTCGACCGAAGCTACGGTGTACATCGCCGCCGCCCCGAAATCGGAGCTCGCTTCTCTGGTCCGGGCATTCGCCGACATAGCAAAAAATCCCGTCGAAGGCGTGACGGCAGAGACGCTCGACACCGAGCGCGGTGTCCTCGACAACGAGCGCCGCCTGCGCGACGAGAACGGTTCGCCCGGCGAGGTCGTCGATCGCTTGCGGGCGCTCGTTTACGGCCAGCGCCCTCTCGGAAAATCGATCGGCGGTACGGCGCAGAGCCTCCGCGCCATGGGCATCGACGACGCCCGCGCGTTCGCTCGGGCGCATTACCGCCCGAGCTCGATGACGGTCACGATTTCCGGACCTCTCGGGGATACGAGAGCGCTGCTCGAACCGTTCGCGGCAATCCCGGCGGTATCGACCCCCGAACCCCCTCCGCCGAGCGGCGCGCCGAAACCGCCCGTGCTCGACGACGCCGGCATCGAACACGTCCCTTCGTCCGTCTCGACGCCGGAACTCTGGCTCGGCTGGGCGCTTCCGAGCGCCTACGGAAAGGATGCAGCGGCGGCGGAGATCGTCGCGAACATGGCGAGCGGAGCGCTCGCTACGGGCGCGTGGGATCGTCACGCAGACGTGACCTCGGGCTTCTGCTTCATCGACCGCGGAAAGCAGGCGAGCATGCTCGCCTGCCGCGCCCACTTGAGCTCCACCGAGCACCTCGGCGCGGTGAAACGCTCGATCCTCGACGTGATTCGCAGGGGTATCGCCGCCCGCGCCACGGAGCGCGACCGGCGCTACGTCTACACACGGTTCATGGCGACCGAGGAGCTGCTCGACCACGAGCGACTCGTCTTCCGCGCGCAGGAGCTCTTGCTGGGCGCACACTTCGCGCGCGATCCCGGGTTTTCGCTGAAGCGCATTCAGGCCTTGGAGAGCGCCGAAAGCGACGCCATCATGACGCTTTACGATCGCGCACTGACCGCCGAAACGACGCGCGCCGTGCTCGCGGAGCCGGCAAGCACGGCGACGGTCGGGGCCGTTCCGCTGGTCGCTCACAGGCTCGAAAGCGCGGGCGCCGAACTGCCCCCCATCGAGCGGGTCCTCGCCGCCATCGAGCCGTTTGCGGTGTCCGAGCGGAAGCTCGAGAACGGTCTGCGCGTGCTTGCCGTACAGCGTGCGGGCGCGAGCTTCCAGACGGCGCTCCTGGGCTTCTTCGACGGGGAAGCTCGCGTGCCACCGGCCGTCGCCGACGCTGCGCGTTGGTCGTACCGCAGCTACCTCGTCGAACCGCCTCGTGGCGTACTCCAATCGTTCGCGTGGGACGCAGACGCTACTCGGCGCATCGTCCGCTCCGGAGCCGGCGACATGGCGGTGCTGCTCAAGCGCCTCGACGACGGACTCGAGAATTTCGATTTCGACTGGAAGAGCGAGGCCTACCTCGACTTCACGAAAGGCGCGAAAGCACGTGAAAACGACGCGCGCGAACGCACACCGCGCGAGTTCCGCCAAGCGCTCTTCGGCGGACACCCGTATGGCTCGCCCGTCGTAAGCGCGGACGTCGACGCCGTTACGGTGCGTCAGATCAGAGACTGGTACGACGCCGTGCATCGTCCGGAAAACGCGCTGCTCGTGCTCGTCGGAGGG
>DASUTR010000589.1:0-8121 GCA_036374535.1 Polyangiaceae bacterium | reverse complement strand
CACTCGTGGACCGAGCTCGGCATTCATCTGCCGGTCGTCGAAGCGTACGTTCGCTACCGGAAGACGGCGCGTTTCGACGAGCTTCTTTGCGTCGAGACGCGGCTCAGTGAGCTTGCCCGCGTGCGCGTGCGCTTCGATTATCGCCTACTCCGCGCGCCGGAGGGACGCGACCCGAACGAGCTCAACGGGGACGCCGAGATCGTCGCGGAGGGCCACACCCTGTTCGCTTGTGTGGACCGCAATCACGTGCCGCGGCGCGTCCCACCCGAAGCGGAGGCCATATTGCTCGGTCCCGAGCTCGAGCACCCGGGGCAGCTTGGCAACGGGCACAGGCCCCGCCCGGTGACGTCCCCCGCAGCGGAAGGCGACGCGGCCGTGGTCGTTCCGCTGGCATCGGTGAAGCCGTGAGCCGTTAGGCGGCTCGTGATACGAAAGGTGTGATGGCCGAACGCCCCACGGACCCCAAGGACGTTCGAGTCTCGATGGTGGACAAGGGCTGGTCCGAATCGCCGCCAGCCGTTCGCGAAGCCCCTCCGCCGGCCCCGCCGCCGAAGGGCGACCTTCCGCCGCCGCCGCCGCTGCCCGGTCAGACCGCTCAGTCGGGGCCGCCTTCGTCGCAGCGTGACGAGATCACGCGCGACGAGACGCCCGACATCACCGAGCTCGAGGACGATTCCGAGCCACCGACGGAATCGGCTCCGCGCGAGCTTCCTCCGTACGAAGAGTCCCCGCGCGAGCTCCTCGTGACGCGGGTCGACGACCAGATGCAGGCGCGGGCGAACGCAATGACCAGCGTGCCCGAGGAGATGGGAGACAAGACCGTCGTCGGGCCGGTCCGAGCCGCGGCAGCCGCGTCCCTGCCGGCGTCGATCCCAAGGCCGGCGGCCTCCGAGCCGTTCCCCGTCGCCCGTTCGTCGCCGACGACGTCGTCCGGCGGCTTTCCGCCTCCACCCCCGTTGCCGAGTAGCGCGTCGTCGGCGGCGAGCGCCGCGACACCGGCCGCCCCGAAGACGTTCACGGCACCCGTCGTCGTGCCCTCCGTCTCCGCGCACGCACCCACGCTGCCCGGTCCGCGACCCAACGTGATCGCACCCAAGGTGCGAACCGCCGCGTGGCCGATCCCGCAGCCGCCGGCATTGCCCGTAGCCCCGGTAGCCCCGGTAGCCCCCGTCGCTGCTCCTGCGCCAACGGAACCGCTGCCCCCCGTCGCACCGGTGGCTCCCGGCCCGCCGGTCGCCGCTCCCGTTTCCTTGGCTCCCCAAGCACCGCCGGTGCTCGCCTCGGCATTTGCTTCGGGACCGCCCGAAGTCACCACGGTCGATAGGTACGGTGGGCCGAGCTCGACGTTCCGGGAAGCGCTGTTCGGGCGCGTCCGTATCGCCAACCGCGCGGCTCCCCTCTGGCTCGTGCTCGCGCCGCTCTTCGCCCTCACGGCGCTCGTCGCCGCCCTGGCCGGCGGCTTGGTCGGCGGAGGTGAACGCTCCGCGACCGTCCCCGTCCCGGCCGCGTCGGGGGTTCCCGAGCCGAGCGATCCCTCGCGCTCGACGTCGCCGCCCGAAGCCGCGAAAAGCAAAGACCAGACCCTCCTCGAACGCGCAGCGACCGGCGAGCCGACCGCCCTTCATACGCTCGAGCAGAAAAAGGCGAAGGACCTCGCGACCGACGAAGCGCTCGCGATCGCGCGCGGCAAGGTCGCGCAGGACGTTGCCGCCGTGAAAAAGCTACGGGAACGCCTTTCCTCCGATCCCGGACTCGCCAAGGACAAGAAGGTCATCGCGGATCTGCTGCGCTTCGCGCACGGCCGTGAGACGAGCCAGGACGCGCTCGCCACGATGGCGGCCCTTCCCGGCCCGCTGAGCGCCGATCTCGTTTACGAGGTTTGGACGGGCACGGCCGAGCGGAGCGAAGCGACCGAGCTTGCGCGCTCCATCCTGCTCGGCAAAGACGTGCGCCCGAAGGCGTCTCCAGCGCTAGGAATTGCTCTCGATCTTCGCGAGGCGACGACGTGCGAGGAGAACCTCGCGCTCCTTTCGAAGGCCATCGACCACGGCGACAAGCGCGCCCTCGTGCCGATCAACCGGCTCGCGCGCCGAGCGGGCTGCGGGCCGAACAAGAAGCAGGACTGCTACCCGTGCTTGCGGGACGGCGATCTCCTGAAGCGCGCGTTCAACGCCGTCCGCGTCCGGCGAGAGCCCGAGCTCCTGCGTTGACTACGGTTGGGCTCGACTCTCGACTCGCTTTTTCAGCGCCTGGTTCATGTAGACGAACCCGCGTGTCACGTTCGTCAGCGTCGGGCCGACGTATTTGACCAGAAATCCCGTGACGTTCTCGCCGTGAACGAAACGCGTCCGGCCTCCGCCTGCGTCGTGACACTGAAAGAAATGCTCGCCGTCGAAGAGCCCCTTGAACCAGAGGTGGCCGAGCCAGCGTAGCTCACGCGGAGCGTCGCAGACGACGAGCGAGGGACGCAGCTTCCAATCCCGGCCGTCCGGCGGGCTCAACGTTACCGAAAGCTTGCGGCCCGCGGAAAGCTCACCGGCGATGCGGGTGATGAACGGATTCCACTCGTGATAGCGAGCAAAGTCCGTGAGCACCGCCCAAACCCGCTCGGGCGGCGCCTCGATTTCGACTTCGGTTCGTAGCTCCATGAAATCGGCGCCTCGCGCCCCCGAGACTACAAGACCCGGAGCTTCGCGAAATCTTGGATTTTCGGCATGATAGCGTCGCCGCCATGCCACGCGAGCTCGCTCGACATGCCCGCCGGCCGCTCATCATGCTGGCCGTGTTCTCGCTCGTCGCGCTCGCGACGCTGTGGTCGCCACCGGCCGGCCGCACGAGCTGGGCCCTCGAAGTGGGACCGGGCGTGCTCGGCGTGGCCGTGCTCATCGGCGTGTACCGGCAATTTCCGATGTCGCACTTCGTGTACGTCGGCGTTTTCCTCCATCTCCTCGTCCTCGTCTACGGCGGCTATTACACGTACGCCCTCACTCCACTCGGCAACTGGGCCCGCGATACCTTCCACTTATCGAGGAATCACTACGACCGGGTCGGACACCTCGCGCTCGGCGTGTTCCCCTGCTTCACGATTCGCGAGGTGCTGCTCCGCTGCACGCCGCTCGAACGCGGTGGCTGGCTCTACTTCCTCGTGCTGTCGGTGGTGCTCGCGATCGCAGCGTTCTGGGAGCTCCTCGAATGGTGGGTCACTCTCATCGCGGCCGCCGACGTCGGCCAGGCGTTTCTTGGCTCTCAGGGCGACGTCTGGGATGCGCAGTGGGACATGGTCCTTGCGCTGCTCGGTGCCGCCGTCGTTCTGCCGCTGCTCGGGCGTTTCCACGACGCGTCGATGGCGCGCATTCCGGCGTCAAATAAGCCGAATTAGCTCGAAACCTTCGCGAAGCAGGGCCGAAACATTTCTGGGGATAACGCCCAGGTTTCCCCTGGCGGTCGTGCTCTTTGAGCCGAACGCCCGGCCGACCGAGGAGACAATGCCGATGACCAAGTGGAAGCTCGCAGCCGTCACGCTGTTTTTCGCGCTCGTGCCCAACGCCGCTCGAGCCCAGGACGCTGCGCCCCCGGCATCCGCGCCAGCCGCAGCTCCGGCCGCCGCGGCGCCTACCGCCGCGCCGAGCGCTTCGGCCGCGCCGGCCGCCGCGCCCGTCGAATCCGCCGCTCCGGCAGTCACCGCTGCGCCCGCGCCGGTCGAGCCGGCGCCAGCCGCCGCACCGGTGGCGGCGACGGCCATCGCCGCAGCACCCGCGGCCCCCGCAACCGATGTGGCGTCGCTCGAGAAGCGCGTCGCCGACCTCGAAGCCTACGTGAACAACGGCGCTCAGAGCGCCGAGTCGAAGGTCCCCGGGCCCGGTCCCGGTCACAACGGCTGGCTCATGGTGTGTGCCGCGCTCGTCTTGTTCATGCCGCTTCCCGGCCTCGCGTTGTTCTACGGCGGGCTCGTTCGCCAGAAGAACGTGCTCAGCGTCATGGCCCAGTGCCTCGGGCTCGCCGGCCTGGTCGCGCTCATGTGGTGGGCGTTCGGCTACAGCATGGCGTTTTCGAAAGGCAACGCTTTCATGGGCGACATGAGCTTCGCCTTCCTGAACGGCGTCGATTCGAAGCCGAACACCGATTACGCGTACTGGGTCTCGGAGAACGTCTTCGCGATGTTTCAGCTCATGTTCGCGATCATCACCCCGGCCCTCATCGTCGGGGCCATCGCCGAGCGCATGAAATACTCGGCATTAATGCTGTTTTTGGCCCTGTGGATGGTCGTCGTCTACTTCCCGCTCGCCCACATGGTCTGGGGCATCGACGGCTTCATGAACGGCGTCTGGAACGCGAACGCCACCATCAAGGCGGTCGACTTCGCGGGGGGCACGGTCGTCCACATGTCGTCCGGCTGGTCTGCGATCGTGCTCGCGCTCATTCTCGGCAAGCGTAAGGGCTTCGGTACGGAGAATTTCGCGCCCCACAGCCTGGTTCTGACGATGATCGGTACTGGAATGCTCTGGGTGGGCTGGTACGGCTTCAACGCCGGAAGCGCCGCCGCCGCGGACGGTATCGCCGCGAACGCCTTCACGACGACGACGCTCGCTGCAGCCATCGGTGGTCTCAGCTGGGCGGCCGCGGAATGGGTTACCCGGGGAAAGCCCACCGTCCTCGGATTCTGCTCGGGCATCGTGGGCGGCCTCGTCGTCATCACGCCCGGCGCGGGCTTCGTCTCGCCGAACTCGGCCGTGATCATCGGCGTTCTCGCCGGTCTCGTGCCCTTCGTCGCGTGCACGAAGCTCAAAAATGCCCTGAAATACGACGATGCCCTCGATACCTTCGGGGTTCACGCGGTCGGCGGAACGCTCGGTGCGTTCCTGACGGGGATCTTCGCGTCGAGCGACGTGAACGGCAACCTCGCCGCGAACCTCAAGGACATCGTCGGCAGCACGCTCTGGCTCGAGCAGCTCAAGGCCATCGCCGTGACCCTCGTCCTCAGCATCGGCGCGACCGTGATCCTCGCCTACATCGTCAAAGCCGTCGTCGGTCTCCGCCCGACCCAGGAAGACGAGGAGACCGGGCTCGACCTCACCGACCACGGTGAGCGCGGCTACCACATGTCGGAATCGTGAGCCGGCGATCGCGTCGGGCTCGGTGCTCGCGTCGAGCGAGCGCCGGGTCCGAGCGACACTCTTCTGGTAAGTGCCTTGCCTCCCGCGGAGCAGGCGCGATAGGAGTTTCTCCTATGCTGCCATTCCGCACTGCCTCGGCTCTCGCGCTGATCCCCTTCGTGCTCTGCATTCAAGGTTGTCAGACAAAAGATCCCGAGAAGTGTTCGCAGGCGCAGCAGACGACGAAGCAAGCGCTCGCCATCGGAGATTTTCCGCTCGCGCGGCAGTGGCGCGAGCACGCGTACAAGCAGTGCGACGATCCCGGCGTGCTGTCGGCGCTCGACAAGGAGATCGTCGACACCGAAGCGGCGCTCGCCGCGAAGAAGGATGCCGAGGAACGCAAGAAGAAAGAGACCGCGGATCTCCTCCGGCTCTTCCTCGATTTCGTGGCGCAAACCCGCGCCAACCCCGAAACCGCGTCCGCCGCTCCCGTCTGCGATCCCCCCGCAGGGGCCGTGCCGGGAACGAAGGCGGCCGAGAGCAAGGATCGCTTCTGCACGGCGACGCGCCAAGTCGGGTCGCGCTACCAGTTCCAGGTGAAGTACTGGGACGCCGACAAGAGCGCGTTCCGTTACTCGACGACGCCGGGCGCCGCGCTCGACTGCCAGATCCTCGGCGCGACGATCGCGAAGACCTGGGACGTTCCCGCCGAAGGCGGCAAGTCGGCGAAGCGCTGGCGCTGCGATCTCGGCGGAGCGCTTTCGGGATTGAGCGCGGTCGTGAGCGGCGCCGTCAACGCCGAGATCCACGTCTTCACGCCTCAGTATCTCGAGCGTGATCCCGGCTGGCGTCCGATCTTGGAAGGACCGTGACGAGCGAGAGGCCTCTGCCTCGCGACGACTTCGCGGACGAGCCGTCGTCCCGCCGCATCCAGCAACGGCTGAACGAAGAACGTCAGCTTTTGGCTCGTTTAATGCGGCTCGACGCGCTCACGCGCGGCGACATCGACTCGGCGCTCGCGCAGCTCACCGAGCTCGCGACGGAGCTCTTGCGCGTCGAGCGCGCGAGCGTCTGGCACTTCGACAAGCACGGCCTCAGCATCCAGTGCCTCGACTTGTTCGAGGCGGGCCCGCGACGTCACTCGCGCGGCACGATCATCACGCAAGAGCAAGCGCCGCGTTACTTCGAGGCGCTCCTGCGCGAACGCTGCATCGCCGCCGACGACGCGCGCACCGATCCGCGCACGAGTCAGTTCACGAAGACGTACCTCGAGCCGCTCGGTATCGCCGCGATGCTCGACGCGCCCGTCTTCGCGCGCGGACAAATGATCGGCGTCGTGTGTCACGAGCACGTCGGCGACGCGCGCGGCTGGGAGTTCTGGGAAGAGCTCGTCGCGGGAACCGTCGCCGACTTCGTCGCGCTCGTGACCGAAGCGTCGGAGCGACTGCGCGCCGAGAAACAGCTAGGTCTCTACCGCACGCACCTCGAGGAGCTCGAGCGCCTGCGCTCGGGCGAGGTGCAACGCATCCGCTCGGGCCTCGGCAAGCACGCCGACGCCGACGCCGACGCGCTCGAGCGCGTGGTGCTCGACGCGTCTCCCGTGCCGTTCATCATCTCCGACCTCGCGCGCGCGACCATTCGTTACGCGAGCCCCCGCGCGGCGGCGCTCTTCGACCTCACGCCGAACGTTCTCGTCGGCAAGAGCGCGCTCGATTTCTACGTCGACCCGCTCGAGCGTGCCTCCGTCGCGCGCGAGCTCGAGCTTGCGGGCAAGGTCGAAAACGTCGTGATTCGGCTGAAAACCGCGACCGGGTGGCCCTTCTGGGCGCTGCTTTCGGCCCGGCGCCAACTCTTCGAGGGGGAAGAGTGCGTGCTCGTCGGATTATCGGACATCACCGCGCAAAAGGTCGCGGAGGCCGCCGTGCGCCGGAGCGAGCAAAGCATCCGCGCGCTCTTCGCCGCGGCGCCCGTCGCCATGGTCCTCATCCGCGTCGAAGATTCGGTCGCGCTTTTCGCGAACGGCCGCTGCGCCGATCTCTTCGGGCTCGCCGTCGACGAGATCCCCGGCCAGCGAGCCCCCGACTTCTACGTCGATCCCGCCGACCGTGACCGCGTGCGCGCCCGCGCCTTTCAAGAAGGCATGATCGACGGCGAGGTCGTGCGCATGAAGCGGCGAAACGGCGAGGAGTTCTGGGCGCTGCTCTCGGCGCGCATGATCGAGTTCGAGGGCGAAGCCGCGCTCCTCGCCGGCATCAGCGACGTGACCGAGCAGAAGGTCCTCGAAGAGCGCCTGCGCGACCTCGCGACGAAGGACGAGCTCACCGGCATCTACAACCGCCGCCACTTCATCGAGCTCGCGGAGATCGAGCTCTCGCGCTCGCGTCGCAAGACGGCTCCCACGAGCCTCGCCATGCTCGACATCGACCACTTCAAGCTCGTGAACGACCACTTCGGCCACGCCGTCGGCGATCGCGCGCTCCTCGAAGTCGCACGCGCCATGAAGGAGACGCTTCGCGTGTCGGACATCTCCGCGCGCATCGGCGGCGAAGAGTTCGTGCTGCTCCTCCCAGAAACCACCCTCGACGGCGCCGTCGCCGTGACGGAACGCCTGCGCGAAAGCATCGGCAAAGCAGAAATCCCCATCGGCGACGGCCGTATCGCCAAAATCACCGTCAGCGCCGGCGTCGCCGAGCTCTTCCCCACCGAGGGCCTCGACGGCCTCATGAAACGCGCCGACGACGCCCTCTACGTCGCCAAGGAGCGAGGCCGAAACCGCAGCGTCGTCAGCGGCGATCTCCGCCCCGCCGAACCCCGCGCCAGCATGCCGTCCTCGTCGGGCAGCTGAACGCGACGGGCGACAAAAAAATCGTCCTACGGCACGCAACTCGGCCGGCGTCGCGCCCGAGACTCACCTCGCGTTCGGAAAAGCGCCCGCAAGGCGCCGACCTTAACGCTGGCACGGGCCCCGGGCCGAGCTAACAACCCGCGTTCACCTTCTTCTCGACCCACCTCGGGCGGGGCTCACGGT